>NZ_JACJOY010000038.1:0-23925 GCF_014695815.1 Trichocoleus sp. FACHB-6 | reverse complement strand
TGAACCGCAAGTTATTGGCTCACACTGTCTGTTGCTTTCTCAATCGTCTCAGTGGTCGAGCACTTCTACAGTTCGATGGTTTAATTGCAGATTGATAAGTTGCACATCGCCTAATAATTAAAGTTTGTATACTTACTCTCAATTGGTGCGATACCTCTGTAAGGTCCTAGCATTGCCATGCCTCTACCAAACGTTAGAACCGCAATATATTCTACCCAACCGAGAAACGCTATACTCTCCCAATTTTATAATTTTCTATTTTCAATTCAATAATTGCTTTATGGGAATAATAGTTTCCACTTTAACCTAAAAATTGTTAACTTATTTACATCCACCTTAAAGCATATTTTTGATGTTATTAGAAATCCTCCACCGTCTCATTGCTGCTTTCTCTAAGTTCCCCAACGCCTCAGCTTGGCTATATTCAGCTGCACTGGTAGTAATATATGCCTTAATTTCTTTACCCATTGGATTGAAGCTGGGCTTTCTAAAAATTGAGGTACAAACCTCGTGGGAGATTGTTATCGGTGTCATAGCAAAATGTCTGCTGTTTCCTGCGATAACAGAAGAGGTATTTTTTCGCGTTTTACTCCTCCCTCATCCCACAGAAAATGCTTTAACAGTTACTTTGTGGTTTTGGGGATGTCTCAGCTTGGTAGCTTTTATTGTTTATCATCCCCTCAATGCTTTAACCTTTTATCCAGATGGACTCAAAACTTTTTTTGATCCAGTTTTTCTACTCTTAGCTGCACTTCTTGGAATTATCTGTACTCTTGCCTATTTCCAGAGTGGTTCTCTGTGGACTCCGGTAATGATTCACTGGCTGGTTGTAGTTGTATGGATACTTCTATTAGGAGGGTTTAGTAGGTTACAGTCATTAGTCAGTTAGAAGCTTTGGTGACTAAGGGCTAATAACTAATAATTAACAAATTTTTTTGTTTTAACCCCTAGACTTCAAGCACTTTTTTCTGATATGCTGATTTTGATAAGGAAGAACTAGGTTGATATATTTTTTTGAAACAGATTTTCATTATTTAAATATACATCAAACAGCGCTACGAAAGAGTAATGTAGATTACATTAATTTTTAAAAATCATAAATTACTATTACCTCGATTCTTGGCGACTTTGTAGTATTGCTTGACGGAAACCCAGGACAATCAAAATATTAGAAAGCGTCAAGAAAACTTCTGCACCACCATGCAACCAATCGACATTTGCTAAAGACTCTCCATAGGCAACTTTGGCGTAAATTCCGGCGGGAATAGTGACACCAACAAAAACCAATGTCATGTAGAAGCCAATTAAGGCTAATCGTGGCATTTGTCTACTGCGGGTGAGAAACCAGAGAAAGCCTAAGTAGGGAAATAGAGAAAGTGCAAAAAGGGTTTCTTTAGAAATCATTATTTTTACTTTTTAGGGGCGATGGCGAATTGTTTTGATTAACGGGTAGTGCGGAGTTAGCAACTCGTGATGTGCGCCAAATCCACCAGCCAGCGGCTAAGAGGGTGAAGTTACCAATCAGCGTCATCGCCGCTTGGAGGGTGACAATCCAATCCAGAGATTCGGGGTTGTCGAAAAAGTGCCAGGTGCAGGCACACATGGCGCTGACTAAAGCTGGTAGCATGGCAAAGGACAACGCCCACCACGCCCGGTTGCGAGTAATTTCGCCGTAAGTCCAGATTAACCAAATCGCGGCGATCCACTCAATGACGCTGGAGACGTGAATAATCCAAGTGGGAATTGAGAGTGCGTGCATGGAAGATTGGGGATTGGGGGCTAGGGATTGGGGATTGGGGATTGGGGATTGGGGATTGGGGACTGGAGAATGGGGGCTGGGGAAGAAAAATTAATTCAGTTTAAAATTTTTCGCTTCTAGCTACTAGCCTTTACTATCCTATCGCTCAGGTTTGCTGGTAAAGTTTCAGCATGGAAAAGATTCGAGCAGTATGTTGCGGATATTACGGCCAGGGGAATGCAGGCGATGAGGCGTTGCTGGCTTCGCTGTTGCAAATGCTACCAGATAATGTGTTGCCTTTGGTATTGTCTGGCGACCCAAAAAAGACACGCGATCGCTACAATGTTGAAACCTTCTCGCGCAAAGCTTTCTTTCCAGTTCTAAAAGCTTTGCGCCAGTCAGATGTGTTCATCTGGGGTGGAGGTAGTTTAATCCAAGATGCTACCAGCGCCGTCAGCCCCCTATATTATGCGGGATTGATGGGATTGGCGCAGCAACAAGGTTTGAAAACTATTGCTTGGGCGCAGGGAATTGGCCCTTTAAATCGCCATCTGACTCGCTGGGTGGCGCGAAACGCTTTTGCTGGTTGTAGTGCTGTAAGTGTACGCGATCGCGCTTCTGCTACCCTGCTGAGAAATTGGAAAATATCCTCGATTATCGCCCCCGATCCAGTTTGGGCGTTAGATTCGCTACCAGTAAAAGGACTTTGGGACTTACCAGCGCCCAGAGTCGCCATTACATTGCGATCGCATCCCCAACTTACCCCAACTCGACTCAATAATCTTACCCGCGCCCTGATAGACTTTCAGAAAGCAACCGAAACCTGCATTTTACTGGTACCATTTCAACTCAATCGAGATTATGCGATCGCGCAGTCAATTGCATCGCAATTACCCGGACCCAATCATATTTTCTCTCTAGAAGACCCCAGAGAATTAAAAGGATTATTTCAAGGCGTAGAAATGGCAATTGGGATGAGATTCCACAGCCTAATTATGGCAGCATCCCAAGAATGTCGCTGCTTTGCTCTCAGCTATGACCCCAAAGTTAACCTGTTGATGGAAGAATTAGCAATGCCGGGATGGGATTTAGACCAATTGCCAGATGACCCTAACACAATTAGTAAAGCTTGGCTAGAACACTACGTAAATGGCGATGCCCTCACACCCCATCAAATACAATCTTTGGTAGATAGATCCTTGATGCACCGGGATTTGTTGGCTGAAGCTTTAGCCGTGGGATAGCAAAAACCTTGCTTAGAAATCTTCCACCAGTGTTAAATCAAGGCAGTCGCTATGAACGTACACCATCACCGATGAAAAACACGCGCCCCCAGGTTTAGTTAAAACGTATTGCCTAGACTTCAACCTACGGCTGTATTATTTAATACTTAAAATTTGCCAATCTCTAGCAAGCATCCCATAAACAACCAGATCGACAAAATGATCGTACAGCCATTGCCTTTCGCGGAGAGTCCCTTCTTTGGTAAATCCTAGTCTTTCCGGAACTGCCCGACTCTTGAAGTTTCCTACAGCACAGCGAATTTCTACGCGATTCAGGTTCAATTCATCCAGCGCATGATGTACCATAGCGCCACAGGCTTTAGTCATCAGTCCCCGTCCTTGGAAATTTTCACCCAGCCAATAACCGATGCTTGTTGAACGGTTATCCCAATCAATCGTGTCATAGGCAACACATCCGGCGATGCGACCCTTATACCAAATTCCCACTGAAAATCCGTCATTGGCTGAGAATTTTAAGGAACTTTCGATGAAAGATTTTGTATCTTCCACAGTTTTTGTCTCATCAACCCACGGTAGCCATTCCCGAAGATAGTTGCGGCAAGAGTCGGTGAGGGCAAATAATTCCTCTGCGTGTTCAACCTCAAGTAATTTGAGTTCAGTTTCCTCGTCGATGCAAAATTTGAATATGGTCTCATTCCCCCGCAAGAACTCTGTTGTGAAATAATCTAATAGAATTGGCTCAACACTGATTTTAAACAAGCCGTTATTGATAACGCTATATCAAATCCCTTCTAAGCACCCCTGACCCTCTCTTAAAATTAGAGCAATGAGTGAAGCTGACACCCCCCAAGAAGAAGCTAACAAGTACCAGCCCCCATCGGAATTATTAAAGGATGAAGCCGGAAGGATGAAGGATGAACAAAGAAACGATGAAGGTTCAGGGATGAACGCCGAAACAGATTCTCCAATTCCTCCTTCATCCGTAGACCTCGAACCTTCCGAGTTTCCTGCACAGGAGGAACCTCGCGTGCAAAAAGTTGTTAGCTTGGTGCATACTCCCCCAACCTCCCAGGAGGATACCACAGCGCCAAGTATGAAGTCCCAGCCGCCAATAGATACGCCTAATTTATTTTTGCTGGCGGCGGAACTGCGTCAGCGAAATCGGGATTTGCTCGTGCGAGTGAATCATCTAGAAAAAGCTTATGCTGAGTGTCAGGAGGCGTTGCAGGCGCAAAAAGTGCGATCGCAATCTCAAGAAACCTTACTCGCCCAAGCTTCCGAACAACTCAAAGCTTCCCAAGAGCAAGTAACTCGCCTGTTTCGGGAACTAGAATCATCTCATCAAGCCGCCCAACGTCAGCAAATATTAATAGAAACGCTGACACAGCAGCTAGAAAACTCTCAGGAACGGATAGCCCAGCTAGAGAGAGAATGCGCCTTTACTCAACAACGCTACAACGAGCAATCTCACCAACTGTTTCAAAGTGAAAATCATGCCCGCGAGTTAAGCGCCCGTCTGCACCGCCAGCAGCGCCAAACCTTGCAATTCAAAGCGGCGCTAGAAAAGTGTCTGGAAATGCCCGCCCCGAAAGCAGCTGACCCCGAACCAGATATACCAGGTGCCAACTGGGCGCAGCGCCAGCCCAAAAATGCCCCCGATCCCTCATCACTGGTTCCCAAAGCCCAGCCGATCCAACCTTGGTCAGTGCGATCGCATTTCCTCGACCACCAAGCCAATATTGAGGAAGAGAGTAACCCCGGATCATCTTCTTACTCCCCAATTACAGACACAACAGCGTTTGTCTCCGCAGACTGGGAACCTATAGAAGAGGAGATGTCTAACTCCGAAGAAGAATTAAGAGTTGTAGAAGAGCAAGATATTGCCTCCGTACTGGATGATTATCCATTACCAACTGAAGTTGACTATATCTATTCCATCTCTGATCCAGAAACAGTTTCTCATCAAGAAATTTCAGCGATTGAGGAGGAAATCGAAGACTTGCTGCTGGCTGTGACTTCAGTACCAGAAGAGAACGATGAACCGGAAACCATCGACACCGCAGCGTCAGATTACAGATTTCCTTTTTCATCATTTCTCGAAGATACTTCAGAAGATGATGCTGATCTCAACGCCGCACAGGAGGAAGCCACCCCAAGGGAAGAAGAATTTGCCGCCTCTTCGCCAGCCCAGCGTTCTGATGCTATCCTCTCCCAACCCAACTGGCCTTCACCAATTGTTTATCCCCAGCGCCCCCCTAAAGGTAGAAAAACGTTGGCATCAATAGAATTGCCAACGTTTCCGAAAAGAAAGTAGAAATTAACTTGATGTGCTTTCTTTACAGATTCAGTTCCTCCCTCGGAAAGGGGCGCAAAGGTATCTAATGCCTGTTGTCTTAACGTTTTGATACCCCCAACGCCCTTTTTTAAGGCAGGTAGTTTCATACAACCCTTAGAAAATATCGAAAACTGCGACATTTTGTAGGGGCATGGCAATCAAAAAGCCCCTACCGCCAACCTAAATCAACGTTACAGAATTTTCTTTTGATAAATGAAACCGCCCTGCCCCCAACCCCCCTTTCCAAGAGGAGCTTAAGAAAAAGTTGCATATTGCGTTAATTCTTAATTAACAGCCTCTCCCCTCTCCAGGGCGATCGCTCTTGGCTTTTGGGACGACGACCCTGTTCAGCACTCAAAGCATAACTCTGGGTCAGCAACCACAGCCACAGAGCCGGATATCGGTCTTCCAGCCAAGGTTGTAGGCGCTGGATCAAACCGGGGAACCAACCCCCTAGCAACCAGAGATATACAGCATTTAGAGTAAAGCTGAAGTAACTGCCTAGCCAACGCAGGATATCCTTTGGCCCCGCAAGTTCCCAAATCCAGGGCAGCAAAGAGGGGTTTTGCCAAGCAGCTATCAGCGCTAGGCGATTAAAGGTCAGCCAATCCACTCGGTCTTTAATAAAAGTATCTGCCACCTCTGGTGGTTCCGTCGCCAAAAGCCCAAAAAAGGTATTCAGCATCGAGTTAATCCGTTGGGGTGGCAAGTAACGCCCCGTGGGAACCATCATGCCCTTGGAAAAAAGCCAGGCGACTGAGACGTTGCTTTGATAAGCGCGAATCTGGTTTAATTGACGCGCCTTCAACAAATCATGCTTTAGTGCAGTATCCAAAAGCGCCGTCAAACGTCCTAGATTGCGGACTAAAGAGCCAAAACCAGTAAATACGAGGGGAGATTGCAGAGAAGCCGCATCGCCAATGCCAATCAGCCGGTCATAGGCGACAGTGCGATCGCTACCTCCCACACTAAAATGGCCCGGAATATACCCAAACGTCGGCTTTTTCCAAACCAACTTCTCCATATCGCACCGACGATACTCCGGCAGAATTGTAAAGAAGTCTTCATACATCTCTAACAAAGAGCCGGGATTATCGGGATGCACCTGATGGTAATGGAACAGATAAATAGTAATTTCCTCACCTTCCGCCGGGAATAACTCCCATATCAGCTGTCGCCCTCGCGAAATATCTCCGTGACTGTTCAACACATCGCCATACTGGGAATCCCAAACCCCAGGCTCAAAACCACTGGCAATGACAGCCCCCACTGTAGGACAGACACTATCAAAAGCGCGATCGCCATTTAACTGCCATGCAATCGGCGACGCAGTACCCATCGCATCCACCAGTAACCGTCCAGCCGCTTGTCGCGGCGATTGGCTAGGTAGATGTTTCGCCGAAACTACAACTTCCTTTTTCCCAACATCAGCCCGGATAAACTCCGTCTCATCCCAGATTTCGCCCCCAGAAGCCAACAGCTTTTCCCCGCACAGTCGCAGCAGTTTCTCCGCATCCAAACCCACATTCAGCACCGTTGGCGTATGCAAAATCTGTGCTTTCAGCTTAGGCGGATTGTTACCATCGAAGAATTTGTTAAACCCGTCCACATACTCTGCTGCGATAATGCTTTCAAACTCCGCAGGGGTAAACAAACCCAAATTAATTAAACTTTGGAACTCATCGCGAGAAATATTCCATTCCCGGTTCATCCGTCCGAAAGGCAGCCTTTCCAGCAGCAGCACCCGATAGCCGAGTTTAGCCATAACAGCCGCGTGGATGACACCCAAAGCACCACCGACATAAATTAAGTCGTAACTGGGGATTGGGGATTGGGGATTGGGGATTGGGGATTGGGGATTGAGGATTGAGGATTGGGGATTGGGGATTGGGGATTGGGGATTGGGGATTCTCTCACTCTCCCCTGAATCTGAAAACACTACCTGACGGGGTTGCTGGGGATTACGGACACTTTCTCGCCAACGCTGCTCCCACCAGTAGACGCGGTTAAGGTCATACTCGCCGTTGGGCATTTTCTGAAAGAATCTGGCTGTTTCTGGGTAATAGGGTGCCAAAGCCTCGAAGATAGATTGCTGCGACAAATCAATCTTTGGTGGTTCTGGGTACTGCTGGGGAAACTGGCGTCTCAGACCTGAGTTGAGTTGTTGTAGTATTTGTTTTTCGCTGGGGACGCGATCGCTCCAACGAAAGACCTTCAGGTAAGTCGTGCGCTGTACTGACCAAACAAATATCGAGAGTTCGCTTTGCGGAATCTTCGCCGTTTCGCTTGTATCGGTGTTGTTAGTGTTGCCACCACCCCTAAATTGCAGCTTAATACCGTCGGATGTGATAATTTTCTCACCCAAAGACAGATGCTCAAATTCCTGCTGTAACCAAACGCGGACGGCGGCTGTATCCGGGGTAGGAACTTCTAAGTAACAAATTTCTCTCATATTGGCGATCTCCATTAGGGAACCTCTTACTGAGGAAGACAGAGTAAACAGGTGTCAAAGTGCGCTAAACTTCCGGATACGAATTGCTTAGAATTGATTAAAAAAGTTTACACAAAGCTCATTTTCTTAATGTAAAGGGTGCAACTGTTGTACGGGCGGGAAACCGCTCTTGACGAAAGCCCTGAGCGCATGGTATAGAACCCAGTTTGTAGGAAGGCAAAAGACAAAAAAAATTCTTTTTTTTGTCTTTTGCCACCTCCTCCCCAGTCCCTAATCCATAATTTCCCGTCCCTACGCCATGAATTATCCCATCCCAGCTAGTCCCCAAGAAATTGTCGATCTACGTCAAAAGCCTGTTGATGAAGAGTTAGTCGCAGCCGCGATCGCAGGCGTGATAAATATTGCCCGCCAAGAGGGGCAATCTTTAGACGAGTTAACTGCCCAAGTGTTAGCAGAAGATGGTCTGCTAGATCCGGCGCAAAGAAGCTGGCTCAGTGACATTGTTGCCCAAGCCTGGGCTAGTCTATAAAAGACTGGAACGTTAAAAAATCGTGAAGGACATCATCAAGCATATCTTCTCAGCTCTGCCGCAGTGGATGAGTTCTCGGCTGTTTGGTTTGATATTTACAATTCGAGCAGCAGGGCTATTGCTTGCAGCCTTAGCGCTGTGGGGATTTGCCCAGATCGCTGACGAAGTTTTAGACAAAGAAAGCCAATTTATTGACACGGCAATTTTACTGGCTCTCCAGCGTCTGCATACGCCGTTACTAGATCGAGTAATGACAGGTATTACCTTTTTCGGCGAACCGGAGTTGCTGGTAATCATCTGTCTCGGCTTCGCGGCTTGGTTGGTGGTGCGAGGTAATCGGTCACAAGCGACAACCCTCGGAATCGCCTCTTTGGGTGCCGTTGGCTTAAATTATTTGCTCAAAGACCTATTTGCCCGCGATCGCCCGGCGCTGTGGGATCGGATCGTTGATGTCCGCTACTACAGCTTTCCCAGTGGTCATGCAATGATTTCAATGGTTGTCTATGGCGCGATCGCTTACTTGCTGATTAAAAACTTCGGCAAGTGGAGCAATTTGATTATCATCACCACAGTTGCATTAATTTTCAGCATTGGTCTGAGTCGGCTTTATCTGGGTGTCCACTGGCCCACTGATGTCTTAGCTGGGTATGCAGCAGGCATAGTGTGGTTAATGACCTGTATCTTCAGCCTGGAATTCTGGCAATATCGCCAGGTAAGCAACTCAAAGACAGTAGCGCCGAGTGAATAGGGATTGGGGATTGGGGATTGGGGATTGGGGATTGGGGATTGGGGATTGGGGATTGGGGATTGGGGATTGGGGGAAAGTGTTACTCAGTCCCTAGCCCCTAGCCCCTAGTCCCTTTTCTCTAGTACCTTGCTCCCGAATATACTGGTTTCCATATTCTTCACCGCCTTGTTGTTGGGAGCGGATGAAACGACAGTAGCCGTTAAGAGCTTTTTCAATTTGCTCTTGGATCTGCCTAACCCAGCTTAATTGTTCTGTAGTACAGTATCCGACGCTTTCAGCAATGATGAAAGCACTTTTGGTTTCAGCCAACGCACCACGAGCAATGTAGAGAAAACGCAAACGATCTAAGAAGTGATAGCGTCCATAGCCCTCAGCGATATTCAATACCAGACTACAGGCTGATCGTCGCAATTGATCGCTCAAATTATAGCGTTCGATATCTGGCAAACTATCTGCCAACCGATAAGCCGCCTTAAGTAGCTTAAGGCTATCTTGATAAAATTCTAAAGACTCAAAACCTTTTTCTCCCATACATCCTAATCTGTAATCTTTGTTCTTCCCCAGTCCCCAATCCCCAATCCCCAGCCCCTAGCCCCTAGTCCCTAGCCCGTCCAACCAGGGACGCGATCGCATTCACTAACATATCAGGATCAATTGGTTTGGGCAGGTACATATGGAAGCCTGCGGATAGCGCCTGTATTTTGTCTTCTCGCTTGCCATAAGCCGTCAGCGCGATCGCTTTTAACCTCTCACCTTGTCCCTTTTCTTTGAGCCTGATTTGGCGAATCAAAGCGTAACCGTCGGCCTTTGGCATTCCAATATCACTCACAAGTACATCAGGCTGGAATTCTTGCAAAGCTTGCAAAGCTTCATCCACAGAGGAAACTGCTGTCACTTTCGCACCTTCCCCTGCCAGAATCATGACCAGCAAATCCAACGTATCAGGGTCATCATCAACACTCAGCACTTGCAGCCCATCAAGTAATTTTGAATTTTGGATTTTGGGTTTTGGATTGTCTATTTCCGGTTTGCTGGCTTTCCTTGCCTCCATGATGGGGAGATTGACGATAAACGTTGCTCCCTGTCCTTCTCCTTGACTTTCTGCAAAAATAGTCCCGCCGTGCAGTTCCACCAGTTGTCGAGCGATCGCTAATCCCAAACCTAATCCATTGCGCGAACGTGTAGTGGTACTATCTGCTTGGCGAAAACGGTCAAAAACATACGGGAGAAAGCCGGCGCTAATGCCTTCACCTGTATCGCTAACGGTGATCCTGGCGTAGGAGATGGGGAATTGGGGATTGGGGATTGGGGAAGATAATAATTCTTGTTTTTGGCTTTTAGCTTCCTCTTTTTGAACCTCTGTTGAGGGAATCACCTTTTGCCTTTCTATCTCTCCATGTTCTAAAGAAAGGAGGACTTCTACTCGTCCGCCTGGAGGTGTAAACTTGATGGCATTAGAAAATAGATTCCAGACAATTTGCTGCAAGCGATTCAGATCGCCCATCACCATGAATTGTGGATTTTCGACAAGGGGCGGATCGGATTCTGGATTGATGGGAATTGGGGACTCTTGACTCTTGACTGGGAAATCTCCCACTCTCCTATCCCCTGAACCCAAGGGAGAATCTAAAATCAAAAATCGAAAATTGATTGATTTGGCTTCCGCTGATAACCGGACAGTATTGAGAGTATTTTCAATTACTCTGACCAGATTCACAGGTGAGGTCTGTAGTTGCATTTGTCCCCGCATCAAGCGAGAAGTATCCAGAATATCTTCAATTAACTGATTCTGCTGGAGGGCGTTGCGTTCAATAACTTCCAGACTGCGCTTTTTGGTTGCTTCATCGAAGTTGCGACTGCGTAGCAATTGCGTCCAACCTAAAATTGCGTTCAAAGGGGTGCGGAGTTCGTGAGAAACGATCGCTAGGAACTCATCTTTCAAGCGATTTGCCACCTCTAGTTCTTCTGCGTATTGCCGCAGTTCTACCTCCCGCTGCTTGCGATCGCTTATGTCCACATCAACCCCGATCATCCGCCTAGCTTTACCCTTTTCGTCGGATAAAACTTGACCTCTGCCTACCAGCCAGTGAACGCTACCGTCACTCCAGACAACGCGAAATTCTTGGTTAAAGTTCGTTCTAGTTTCCAAAGCATTGCTTATGCCTTTATCAACTACTTCTCGGTCTTCTGGGTGAACGCAGGCGAGAAATGCCTCATAAGTTCCCTGGAAGCTGCCTGGAGCCAAACCAAATAACCGTTCGCAATCCTCAGACCAAATCACCTCACCTGTTAAAATATTCCAGTCCCAGCTACCCATCTGGGCAGCAAAGAGCGCCAATCTCAGCCGCTCCTCACTTAGTTGCAATTCCTCAACAGCGGCAGCATATTCCCGACGCATCTTTTGCTTTTCCAAGGTGTCCCGCACAGCGATCGCTAAACGATGCAGAGGTTTTCGTTTTAGGACATAATCGCTCAACCCAGACTTCATCCCCTCCACAGCAACTTCCTCGCTGCCGCTATCAGTACACATAATTACTGGGCAGTCTGGATACAAAGCTTTAATAGCATTTAGAAGTGTCAAGCCATCACTCCAGCCCAGCTCATAGTCTACGATTGCTAGATCGAAATTGCCCACTTGTAGCACTTTGTCAAGACTTTTGGCATCAATAGGCGAAGTAAATTCAAGCTGGGGAAACTCTTGCTGAAGTTGCCGCGTAACCAGGATGCGATCGTCTGGATTATCGTCAATTAGTAGTATGCGTAACATGGGGCTTAGGGGCTGGGGACTGGGGACTGGTAATAACGAATCTTGAATGCTGAAATTTTTTTATTCATCCTTTATAGTTCATCATTCCTCATTTTTCCTGAGTCGTTAATTGCCCCCTGTAAATCTCCGGTAATCATTTCCTCTCTCTGAGTAACCTTACCCAAAAGCGGCTACCCTGACCAACCTGGGATTCCACCCCTACCTTACCCCCCATCCGTTCTACTGCTTTGCGGACAATTGCCAGACCGATGCCAGTACCGGGGTAAGTTTCCTCACCGTGCAACCGCTCAAAAACTCGGAAAATTTGCGATCGCTTCTCGCTGGAAATACCGATGCCGTTATCTTCTAGCCACAGGCGTACAAATTCACCCTCTGTTCCTGCCGATATTCGCACTTGCGGCTGTATCCCAGGATCTAGGAACTTGATGGCGTTTGAGAGCAAATTGACCACAACTTGTAGTAACGTATTGCGATTACCCTGCACCACAGGTAATGCTTCTATTACACTCACCTGAGCATCTCGCTCTTTGAGTTCCCTTTCCAGTTGAGACAGCGCTTGGGCGACAACAAACGAGAGATTAACAGGCTCAAGCTGTAATTTGGCGCTGCTCAATTGGCTATAGCTCAGCAAGTCCTGAATCAAGGTATTCAACTGCTCTGAAGCAGCCACAATGCGAAGAAGATAGTCCTCTGCGGTGGCATCTAGTTGGGCTATATAGTCCTCTAATAGTACCTGGGCAAAGCCCTGAATGCCCCGCAAGGGCGCACGCAAATCGTGAGAAACAGAGTAAGCAAATTCCTTGAGTGAGGCGTTGACTTCCTCCAGTTCGGCGGTGCGTTCCCTGACTCGACTTTCCAAGCTTTCATTTAGTTGTCGTAGGGAATTTTCAGCCTGCTTACGCTCAGTAATATCTTCTAGCAAGCCTTCTATGTAAGTCTCATCTTCAGGGGTATTCAAAGTTTGAGTCAGTAAAAGCCATTTCACTTGACCATCAGCTTGTGGCAGTTGAACTTCACAATTTTGGAGCGTAGGTATATTATCTGTGAATTGACCATGATGCTTGCCATCCGCTAATTCAGAGGCAGGCTGGACACTTATTCCACAAAAATTATCCAAAAGCGGACGCAAATTTATCCCTTGTTCTACTGCTGTCGAATTTAGCCCCAACAGACGCATGAATGCACTATTACTCTCTAGCAGACGACCTTCTGGAGTAGTCCGAAACACGCCGACGTTTAATTGATTCAGAAGAAACTGGAGACGATTTTCCAGACGTGCTACCTGACGCTTGGCCGTAACTCGTTCTAAAGCTGAACGCACGGCAACTGCAAGGCGGACGAAGTGCCTGGGAGATTTGATAATGTAATCATCTAAGCCAGCTTTCATCGCTTCTACTGCTATCTCTTCGTTCCCGGTATTAGTGAACATGATTACAGGGCAGTCGGGATAGCGGGATTTAATGTTGTTGAGAATTGTTAAACCATTGTTCCAGCGTAGCTGATAGTCTGTAACCACTAGGTCAATGCGATCGCCAACCATTGCTTGTGCCAAATCCTCTGCTGTGGCAACTTCTGTGATCCGGAGGTCTGAAAATTCTCGGTTTAGCTCGCGAGCAGTTAAAACTCGATCATTCTGGTCATCATCGATTAAAAGGAAATGTAGCATTAGAAACTGGAAACTGGGGACAAAAAAGGCAAAAGGCAATCATGTCAAAAAAAGAATCTTCGCTTTTTCCTTTTTCCTTACTCGACTCCACTCAGTCGAATTTCTGGCTGTTCGTTCAACAGCAGCCAATACAACTTGAGGGTTTGCATCACTTCTATTAAGGCGGTAAGACCAATAGGTTTAACCAAATAAGAATTAGCCCCTAAGTCGTAAGCATGATTAATATCAATATTTTCTTGAGAGGAAGTTAAGATAATCGCGGGCAGACGCTTGAGTTCGGGTTGCTGCCGTAGCCATGCCAGAACTTCATGACCTGAGCGGCGAGGCAATTTCAGGTCTAATAAAACTAGCGTGGGTATGGGATAACGCTCTCGGTCGGCGTATTCACCGCTACCGCTGAGATAGAAAACGGCAGCATCTCCGTCACTGACGACTTGCATTGAGGCATTGGCTAAATTCGCCTTGCGGAAGGCACGCTGGGTGAGAAGAATGTCGTTAGGGTCATCTTCTACTAGCAAAATGGTGTGTGCTGTGGTCATTGGGGGCTGGGGACTAGGGATTAGGGATTGGGGACTAGGGATTAGGGATTGGGGACTAGGGTCTGGGGACTAGGGGCTAGGTACTAGGGACTAGGGACTAGGTACTAGGTACTAGGTACTAGGTACTGGGTACTGGGTACTCGGTAAGATTCTTTCTCTTCCCCAATCCCCAATCCCTAATCCCCAGTCCCTCTTTTTAATTCAATCCAAAAGCGGCTTCCCTGTCCAAGTTTGGATTCTACTCCTACTTGTCCGCCCATGCGATCAATGCCTTTACGGACAATCGCTAAACCAATTCCCGTACCGGGATAAGTCTCGATTCCATGCAGGCGCTCGAAAACGCGAAAGATGCGTTGCTGGTGTTCAGGAGCAATACCAATACCATTATCTACCACCCAGAGGCGCACCCACTCGCCGCGCATTTCAGCCCAGACTTGCACTTCTGGTTGTACGCCCACATCTACAAATTTAATTGCATTCGTCAGGAGATTGGCGATCGCTTGAACTAAAGTAGGGCGATGAGCAATTACTTCCGGTAGCGGCGAAGTAATTGTTACTTGAGCTTGCTGTTGCTTTAAGTCACCTTCTAGTTGAGCGCTCGCTTCTTTCATTACATCTGTTAAATTTATTACCTTGAGTTGCAAGTCAGCGCGGCTGAGTCGGCTGTAAGTAAGTAAGTCTTGAATCAGATTTTCCAACCGCTGGGCAGAAGAAACAATGCGCTGGGCATACTCTTCACCGAGGTTGTCTAGAACATCGCCATAGTCTTCCAGCAAAGCTTCTGCAAAGCCTTGCATCGCCCGTAAAGGGGCGCGGAGGTCATGGGAAACTGAATAAGCAAAGGCTTGTAGTTCGTCGTTTGCCTCTTGCAGTTGCAGAGTGCGCTGAATTACCCGCTCTTCCAAAGTTTCGTTAAGCTGTCTAATTTCGGCTTCTGCTTGTTTGCGATCCGTAATATCATTGAGCATCCCGACCATCCGGTTAGGATGGTTCTCGGCATCATACTGGAACCGCCCAAAAGAATTTACCCAGCGTATGCTGCCATCTGGCAAAAGGACACGATACTCAGTTTGAAAGTCCTGCTGATCTTTTCGTGATGTTTGTATACCCGCCTCAACTCGTGGCAGGTCTTCAGGATGAACGCGGTCTGCCCATTCTTTGTAGCTTCGGTTCGGCTTGCCTGGTTCATAGCCAAAGATGATTTCGTGATAGATTGTCCAGAATATTTCATTAGTGGTTATATTCCAATCCCACGATCCCATTTTGGCTGCGTCTAGTGCTAAGGCTAGGCGTTCACTCTTCTGGCGCAGCTTTTGGGCTTCCTGTTGGCGTAGAGCGCGATCGCGTCGCATCAGATAGTAGACTAAACCCAGCAGTACCAAGCTTACAAAAGTGGCAACGGTAAATGTAAGTATGGTTCGTTGGAGGTTAGCTTTTGATTCTTTAATCCGAGAAACCAAAAGTTGATTTTCTATATTTTTCATGTCAGCGATTTGCTGACGAATACCATCCATAATTTGCTTACCCCGGTTGGTTCGGACAACCTGCTGGGAAGCTTCAAAGCCTTGTTCTCGCCGTAATTTGATTTTTTGTTCAAGATCGCTTAGTTTAAGAGCGATCGCACCCTCCAAGGGCAGGATGCGCTGCTGCTGTTGTGGATTATCTGCGGTTAATTGCTTGAGAGATTTGATATGAGTATTAATTTCGGCGATCCCACTCTGATATGGTTGCAGATACTGTTCTTCTCCCGTAATTAAATAGCCGCGTTGTCCGGTTTCGGCATCTTTTAAGGTGGAAAGTGTCGCCTCTAGTTCATTTAAAACCTGATAGGTATGACTCACCCACCGCTCATTTTCAAACACCTTTAGAATGTTGCGATAGGATACTACAGCATTGGCGAGGATAAGCACCAGTGTTACCCCAAGCCCGACTGTAATTTGTTGTGCAGATCGTTTCATGGCGGTAGACGGTGTTGCTTGACGCTCATACCATAAGGTTATCAATTTGCACGAAGGCGATGTCGGCAGCATTCAATTTTTTTAATGTTGCCGACATATAGCGGTAATCCGAAATTGATCTCATTTATAGGTTCAGATAATACTCGAACCGCTCCCGAAGTTGTTCAACAGTTAGATTCTGGCTCCAATATTCCGTTAAGGCGTGACCAAATGCCCAAGCGTTGCGGTCGGGTGAGGCAGAGTTTTCCAGCAGCAAGGGCCAAAGTGATAATAGGTCAAAGTTGAGAAGGTTTTCCCCCGGCTTCAACAACGAAAACAGATCATACGCCATCTGGAGTTTGCCAAGAACGACGGGCAACTGTTCCACGGGAATTTGCTCAGCCAACAGATATGCTAGGGTTGGTCGTCCGGTTGTCAGCGTAGCGATGAACTGGAGAACGGGACTTTTGAGCAGTGCAGCCAGTCCCTGAGTTGTCGTCATCTGAAAGGTGTAGCGGTCGATGATTTTGGCAGCGGCGACGGTGCGGGCTTCTAGGTTACGCAAAAAGCGGGCAAGGCGGAGTTGCTTAGTAGGTGCGATCGCATCCACCAGTGCCAAGGATAGCGCCTCTATGCCCCAAGCGACTCGACCTGTTTTGATGTCACCCGTCACAACAGGGAAAACTAAATTGCAGAAATCATTTAAACGTTCAGCGCGATACTTGGTGGCTTCCCGAATAGAAATTTCCTTCGGGCGATCGCCTGATTCCCAGTCGTAGGGGGGATTCCATTCGCGGATGGGACGCAGCCGATCTACCTGGGTAACAATTGCGATCGCGCTCAAGTCTGCAATGTCTGCTTTCATATCTTTAAGAAAGTCCACATCCATTTGCAGCGCCGGATCGAGGGCTGGAGTTACCAACAACAGCAGATCCGCGTTTGTGGCATAATCAAGCACCAGTTCCCGCAGATCCGCATGGTTCACTTGTTCGTAACCGGGCGTATCCCAAAGGGTTAGCGTTTCTCCATTTTGGAGCTGCCACTGGTAATTCTGAATTTTATCAGTGCTGGGCAACACATCCACGGCAGCTCGATCTGCCTGAAACAGTGTATTAATCAAGCTGCTTTTTCCAGACCCAGTTCGTCCCGCCAGTAGAATATTGACAGGTTTTTGCTCAACCGCCTCCGCAGGTTCTGCTTGAGCTAAGATTTCTCTCAGGGTTTGAGTCTTTGCCTTGGGTAGCGTCGGTGCAGCAGAGGATTCTGAGGCTGGTAGGGTAGTGCCGCCGTAGAGAGCGATCGCTTGCCGACATAAGTTCCTGAGAGCCGCTTCCCGCAACATCTGGCTCAAATTCCCCAGTAGTTCCTGAGTTGCCTGGTTGCTGGAACGTTTGCTGGCTACTTTTGCCACCGCCACCGCTGGGTTCAAAAGCCACTGCGCCCAGTTCCAGACTTGCCAAAGTTTCCGAGCAGATGGCTCCAGCTTGCGGTAAACTCCGTATGCTTCGTATGCTTGCCCAATCGTGACTTGAGCGAGGGCGGGGGATAACTGCTGTATCCACCGATCCAAATCATCCACCGTTCCCCTAATCAGTCCGAAAGCTTGCGGAACGTGAATGTTGAGCAGGGGATACTTGACTTCCGGATTATAGACATGAGCGATCGCACTGACAAGATCCTGGCATCGCTGCCAAAAAGTTTGCCAATCTTCCCAAATCGGGCCATCGCTTTGTGCGGCTTTCAATATCTCTTGGAACCCGGCTTCTACTCGACTAGCGGTGTCATTTCCCTCTACTAGCCGTACTGTGTCTTCTCTACCAGATTCCAGTTCTGCACTAACTTCCGCTATTACAGATTCTATCTGCGCGATCGCGGGTCGAGTCCACTTCACCAGCAGCCAACGCCAACCCACGAATACGAGAGTAAATACAGCCCAAATCCAATTAATACCCCACTGGTGAATCTGCAATCCTGCCGATACCAGCAAGAAACCGACGATCGTTGCAATGGGCGTTGCCAACACCACCCACTGCCACACCTTTAATCGCATCATTGCCCCACCCCTCGATTAGACTTCTTATACCGTTATTGTCCCTAACATTCCTCTGATGAGTGCTATTGTTGACTTACTGTTCATGCAGTCAGAGAAATAAAATCCAAGATGGATGCGAGTATCATCAAATTATAAGAACGCAAGAAAGGTTCTATAAGGAGTTGAAACTCTGATCAAGGAGCGTTTGCGCGAAAATGCTGCCCAAATTCGGGCAACATATATTAACAAACCCTTCCCTAAAGGTAATATTGCAGTTGCTGAGGTACATATCCAGGGTGATGTAATTTTTCGTGAAGGAGGAACATCTAGAAGTAAAAGTCCAACGCCTAAACCCAAGCCGAAATCCGAAGGAGGGCAATTTGAGCCTACAATTGACCCGTATAGCAAACACCTTATGGATACTGATGCTGAATACAAAGTCTTATCTGCAATTGCAGATATTCTCGAGATGTTCTACGATCTCCAGGTAAGAGGGGATCTCTATCTTTACACTGAACGAAACCCTTGTACAAGTTGTAACGATGTTCTGAGGCAGTTTAAGGAGAAGTTTCCAAATATAAGATTAGAAGTATTCTGGGATCACCCCTATCCCCCTATTTAAAGATAAAGGTAAAAGTATTCTGGGACTCCCCATACCTATCCAAAGAATTGTCAGGGAAGAACTTATAATGGTATTAACATCAAGCCAATCGATAAACCTAAAATTATCTTCGCCACATAGTATACCTAACCATCTCAAAGTTCTCTTAAACAAAATAAGACTAGAACATTACGAAGAACTCTATGAGCCAGAGGCAGATGGAACAACTCCACTTCAAAATACTTTAAATAAAGTTTTAAATTCACTTCGCAGCAGTAACCAAAGGCTCAATCACCTGCGCTATCTTTGGATGACGCTTATTTTAACTCTAGTAGTAGAGCCTACATTAGAATACTATCAGCCAAGCAATTCCCTGCCAAAGTATATCATTGATTTGATAACTTTATGGCTTCGCATTACTACTAGGAATACATTAAATAACTCTAAAATTAAGATTACTGAACTTAGGGTTTATGAATTAATTAAAGAAATCTCAGAAAAACGTGATTTATCTTCTGATAGAAAGTTGGCAAGCTTTCAAACAACTGATGAAGCGCTAGATGTTTTTAAGAATGCGGTTCGGGTTATTGATTATGAGCAAGCATTAGAAGCAATTATAGAAATTTTAGATGATTGCTTAGAAGGGTATGCTATTTTCCCTGGTTCTTATGGCAGACGCGAGTTATTTGATTGGTGGCTATTAGATGTTGTGCCAGCAAGTTGGTACTTACTACCTCCTAAATCTTTTTATGTAGTAGAAAGCCTGCAAAATCAAGAAAACATTAAATCACGGCAAACTAACCTTTTGGGAAAAGCTAGCTTTGAAATATGGGATAGCCTGCTAGGTGAATCAAATAGCAAAGAAGAAGCAAATTCACATATCTTATACTGCGATGAAAGATATACATCAACCAAGATAAATAAGGTGAGATTGGATAGAAAAGTTAGACTTGATAATTTGAAATTAAAATTGAGCATAAGTAACAGTTCAAAAAACACTCAATCAGAACCAGTTTATTTTATGTAGGGAATTAAACAATAACGCAGATGAGCGAAAAACAAGATATTAGAAAAGAACTACTAGGAACTTTATTACAGTCTCTTCAAGGTGAAGACTCACTTGGTGAAGAAAAAGAAAGTAGCAGAGAAAAGGAAAGCTATGGAGAGGAATACATTGTTCAGCTTAAAGATGCTTGCAATAACTTTCTCAAGAAAGAATTTTTTCAAGTTGGACAACTTGTAAAATGGAAAGAAAATCTCAATAATAGAAAACTACCTTCCAAAAATCAACCAGCTATTGTTGTTGCTGTTCTAGATGAGCCTATTATTAGCAGTGAAGAAGAATCTGGTAGCCCTTATTTCCTAGAGACACTAGACATTGTATTAGGAGTATTGGTTGATAACAATACGTTTCTAACTTTTTACTACGATAGTAGAAGATTCGAGGCTTACTAAAGGGTACATGGTAAATGCCCTGCTATCAAACAGCCTATCACCGTAGGTTGAGTTGACTTCGATTAACATCCCGTCCGATCGCCTGCGTCAGGAAGCAAAGCGCGATCGCTTTTTGTGAACTAACAGAGCCGCGCTCTTGTCAATGGGCTTCGCTCCCGCCGAAGGCTTCGCATTAAACTTATGCTTAGCCAACGCGGGAAATAGGGAGGAGTAGCGATAAGACTATCTCAATACTGGATAGTGAACAACTGTTGACAATTGAGTTGCAAGTTCGCCTATCGTGCGCTTTAGAATATTTGAAGTTAGCAGTGATCTTTCTCGCAGAAGCTCGAAAATCTTCTGCTACTTGGCGAGTGGGGCGATTTAGCGCGGGTTTTCTGTCTGGCGAATGAGCGCAATTATAACTGTGGAGTGACTTATCCTATCTTAGAGACTGTTATTCTAAAAATAGTGGCTATAAAGCCTGAGTGAAAAATGTAACATAGCTTACAACAAAATAAGTTTTTTATTCAGCATAATTTTTGCTCTTAGCTATCTATTCAAGCTATCCAGTTTAGATTATGTAACTATTAATCTAACTAATCTAATATTTTAGATTTTCCGTTTTTGTTTGGTCTTTTCTTAGTTACATTTTGGAGAAACTATGCAAGTTGAGAACAGCATCTATGAAGTAGCTATCATTGGAGGGGGAGTCTCTGGAACCGCCTTACTATATAGCTTAAGCAACTATACCAACGTAAAGCGCATTGTTTTAATAGAAAAGAATTCAGAAGTTGCTTTAGGGAACTCTCATAAAACCAGTAATAGCCAAACACTTCATTTTGGCGACATAGAGACTAACTACACTTTGGAGAAAGCTCAAAAAGTCAACAAAGCTTCTAGTTTAGTTAAAAATTATATTTTGAGAAACGATCCGCAGCAAGAAATCTACAGCAAATACCACAAAATGGTTTTGGGTATAGGAAAAAAACAAATTGAAGAACTTAGAAAAAGATACAAAGAATTTAAGTCGCTGTTTCCTAAGTTGAAATTGATTGAAAAGGAAGAAATTGAATTTATAGAGCCTAATCTAGTAAACAATAGAGCGCCTGAAGAAGAAATTTTGGCTTTGTTTACTGAAGAAGGTTACACAATAGATTTTCAAAAGCTATCCCAATCATTTCTAGAAAGAGCAATTAATAAGGCTGAAGAAAGAATTGATTTGATGATGGAAACAAAGGTTAAAAATATCAAAAAAGAAGGAGGATTCTATCAGATTCAAACTAATAAAGAAGTAGTGGTTGCTAAGGTGGTTATTTTTACAGCAGCAGCCTATAGTTTACTGTTTGCAAAATCTCTAGGATATGGAAAAGATTATGCGCTTCTGAATGTAGCAGGGAATTTTTACCTGGCACCAGGGGTTTTAAACGGTAAAGTCTATACTGTACAGATGAAAGAAATACCTTTTGCAGCTATTCATGGAGATTCAGAAGTTCACGATCAAAGTAAAACTAGATTTGGCCCAACTGCCAAAGTTACTTTTCAGTTAGAGGGGCGTAACTATGCTAGTATTTTTGACTATTTTAAAACAGCCGGACTGAGTATCAATGCTTTTTTAAGCTTTTTCAATATCCTTTCAGATAAAGTGATATTGAAATATATATTGAGAAATTATATTTACGATATTCCCTTAATTGGCAGGAGGTTATTTTTAAAAGAGGCGCAAAAAATTGTTCCTTCATTACAATTGAGCGATTTGTCTCTGGCTAAAGGGTATGGAGGAATTAGACCTCAAATTGTTAATCTTAAGAATAAGCGCCTTGAGTTGGGAGAAGCTAAAATTCTAGGAGAAAATATAGTATTTAACATAACGCCTTCTCCTGGGGCTTCAACTTGCTTACAAAATGCCGAATATGATACAGAAAAAATTCTAGATTTTCTGGGTCAAGAGTATACATTTGACAAAAACCGATTCTTGCAAGATTTAGGGGATGAGCAAGCTTTGGCTCAAATTACATAAATATTGCATGGCATGGCAGTTGTCTCAACGTTTGGTGGACTTAAACCGTTCTTGTGCTGTCTTAAACGCTTCTTGCATCACAGACTGAATTTTCTTAGGGTCTGGTTTCTTGCCCCCCATTAAATCCCCGAAGTAAACGCAGGCTCCTTCGCCCAAAGCCCAAGTGTAGGCAGCTGCCCAGGAAGCTGCTATTACACTCCCTATACCAGGTATGAATTTGATTAACTCTCGGCCGACTGCCCGCGCCAGAAAACCACTAGCGATCGCGCTGACAATACCCCCCGCCTGCGATGGAGTCACCGTTTGCCCGTACAAATTCCCTAAAATACCCACCATTGATACTTGCAAAGCAGTTAGCACTGGCATGGTGGCAAATGGTAGTGGCACAGCTTCAACCGTGGCTGCCATGATGGAAAATGCCAACATATAGCGTCTTCCGACATCTCGGTAAAGGTTGCCGATTTTCTCGCTAGCTCCCTTATCCAACAGCTGATAAATCGCACGGGCTTCAGCTTCGGGGAGTAGGTCTGCTAGAGCATCTCTGAGCGCCTCTAAACCGTAAAATACCGGATCGTAGCCGTCTTCTTCTAGAGTGAAGTCAATTAATACTGCGCGATCGCACACTCCGGAAAAAGCTTGCTGAAGCGCGGCGAAGGCTCGATTTACCGCCTCAATGTCAGGTGGATAGGTAGGATGCTCGGCGGTATCGTTGGGATAAACTTCATGCAAGCAGGTGACAGCCAACAGACAGGGAACATCTGGATGCTGCTGACGCAAGTTCTGTGCAATTTGTCGCAGCGTGTCGGTAGCAAAATCATTGATTTTGACCGTCAGAATCAAGATTTTGGCGCGGCGAGTTTCCTGTTGCAAATCTCCAACCAACTCCCGCACAATCGCCTGAGTGTCCTGATTGACATCTCCTAGCCCGACCGTATCTGTAAAAATGAGCAACGGCAGATCGTTAGAAGGATAGGCATAGCGTTCGGTGTGCTGGGTGTGGGGACGAAATCCCTGACCCACAATCTCAGATGAAACGCCCGTCAGTCCTCGCACAATCGAACTTTTCCCGGCTTGGGGCTTACCAATCAACAGGGCTTCTGTGGTTGGTAATTCGGCTCGAACACTCTTTAAAATCTCTGCAATTCGATCTTCGCTGACGCTAAACAACCCAGCAGCCTTCTGAGCCGCTTGTATGGGTAGGAGTTGCCTCAAGCGTGTTGTTGCGTTGTTCCAGACACCTGCAATGCGGTTTATCGGGGAATCATCGACTGACTCAGTGGTTAAATCATCAGTCGGTTCACTCAATTGCTGAGAATTAGCTGAAGGCGAGTCAGCATCACGTTGCTCAGTCATGGGCATCAAAAAAGCGGATAGGTTCAGACTACATCCTGTCTATTATCCAGACTACAAGCAACCGCACAAGAAGATCCGCTTTTATAGGGTTTCTCACTTGTATCAAATACAGAAACTAACCCCCAGCCCCTTCTCTTCAAGGGAAGCAGGGGGGTTTCATTTATTAAAAGAAAATTCTCTAATCTTAATTTTGGTTAGCAGTAGGGGCTTTTTGATTGCATGGAACGAGGTATTGCATACTCTTGGGGTCTACGGTCGAAAAGAGGCTAATGTCGTTTCCGTGCGATCGCAAGCTTTCTAAAGTTTCAATGCAACCTCTCTTGTTAGCTCTAGCAGCGTGGTGGGAATACTGAGAAAGAACGCGATCGCGCCTCTTAAGTTTTAGCAACCAGGAGAAAATGATGAGTTTAACAGTTACAGGAGTTACGCAGTTGAACTGAAGATGCGGTAGAAGGAAGGAATGAATTGTTAGCTTCCATCGTTTCCAGTGCCTCTATGTGAACGTTGAACTGAAGATGCGGTAGAAGGAA
>NZ_JACJOY010000037.1:0-81044 GCF_014695815.1 Trichocoleus sp. FACHB-6 | reverse complement strand
ATCGCTTGCATGACTTTTTGCCGGAAGTCATCGCTGTAAGGTTTAGCCATAGAAAGGGGTAGACGTAAGCGGTCTCTCTAGTCTACGTCCTAACGAGCATGAATACAGCTATAGTAGTTGGTTCTCCAAATGGGTAGGTAAACCCTCCTTTGGCAAACTATCCAAGTGAAAAGCCTGCTACCACACATTCACACATAGTAGTGGGTTTGGAAATGAGTATATGACGATGTAGAAACAAATTTTCTAGAGCCACCCCAAGTTGATGACTTGGAAGCTTCAGACAATGGCGGCATATATCTGTAAAGCTGAAAAATATAAAACGCTAAAACATTGGGTACTGTGCTTGGAATTTTGGGAAGGCTGAGTGCGACAAGCAATAAATAAATTACCCCCACCTTAAGCAACCGCGATTACTTTGGTTTATCCATGCTGGCAATGCGTGGAGCGAAAATAACTTGAGAGAACTTCAATTCTTAAGATTAGTAACAAAAGCTTTATAGACATCTTCTTACAGGTAGTTAGTTAAACTCAATATATAGTTTGAGCCATTGTCTACATTGCAAATCGACCATAGGCTGCATAAGTCTCTATTAATATAAATTTATGTAATATTTATAATCCATTGTGAACCGATTGTTCGTACCCCAATTAAAATTTGGTAATAAGAGGAAAAGTTTTATTATGCAGAAAAAACAGATACATTTAGCTTCTTTAGGTGCTGGATTTTTAATGCTAGGTTTTCCATGTGTTACCAGGGCACAAACAACACATCTTACTCAAAATGTAACGACAACACCTAATCCACAGGTAGCGGAGCGCAGATCGCAGGCTCATACTGCTAAAGCTACTTATGAAAACTTAATGGCAGCCTGCAAGAGTAGAGAGTTTCAACTTAGTAGACTGAATAAACTTCAAGATGTGGCAAACAATGTTGTTAGATTTGACAGAATTGAGGTTGTCGATATAAATGAAGTATTGAAAGGTAAAGATGTTTATGCTTTTCAGCAGCTACACGCTAGGCATACTAAAGCCGAACATCTCTTGTTAGAAAAGAGTTTAAATAATATTAGTGTTATTGTGCCAAACACTAATATTATTATGAAGTTAAAACAGGCGCTTTTGAATTTAAAGGTTAAGCCTACAAGTATTACTGGGGTAATAGTTAAAGATATTATTTACGGGAAAGTGTTTGTTTTCTATGATTCTACAGTACAGTAGTTGCAACAAAGGGTCGGCAACAAAATACTGCTTGGCGAGAGTTCCCAAACGCACTAACGGCGGTTCATGAATCTCTCTTAACGCGAAGTTAGGGGATTTGAGTGTACTGTCCTCTCCTGCTGCCATGCGTTCCCTTCCTCACTGTGCTTGTCGAACGCCTGATGCACTAAAACAAGCCAGCCGAGTACGCTTTCATCCCGACACCAAGGGATTTGGCGATAGGGGTTATCAAGGCATCGGCAAGTTTCATCCCAACAGTCAGACTCCAAAAACGAAGCCTACTAGGCTGTCAAGTCTGGATTGATGGGTAAAGGCGCTTGAGCTTAATACGAGCATCAGCCGTCGTAAATTGCCAATCAATAGTACGAGAATCATGATTTCGTCGTTCTTCCCAAGCTGCGACCTCTCGCTGCAAAGATTCTTTGTCAGGGAGGCGACGTTGAAGACATTGAGTTGCTAAAACACTCAATTCAATCTCAGCCATATTCAACCAACTACCATGTTTTGGAGTATAGTGAAACTCCAGTTTGCCCAGGAGGCGTTTCGCTTCTGCTGGCTCAAAAGCCTGATAAAGCGAAGAAGGCACATGAGTATTGAGTTGGTCATGAATAACTGTAATTATTTCGGCATCAGGATAACGCACATCTACCAAATACTTCATTTGTTGAGCATAATCAATCTTGGTGCGTCGGTTAGTAACCTCTACATGCCGCCATCCGGCTTCATGTTCAGAAAACATGAACAGATTACACACGCCGTGACGTTCATATTGATAGTCGTAGCGTTGAGGTTGCCCAGGTTCCATAGGCAGTGGTTCTATTATTTCTCCTACCAGCTGTTTGTTGCTTTCATCAAAACAAACGACTGGGTACAGAGGATCATAGGGACGGGTGTATACGTCTATTACATCTTCCATATGATAGACAAATTCTGCGTCGGCTTTCGGTGCAATCACCCATGATTGCTTAAGCCAAGGTTTAAGTTGGTTTTTTTTAATGTCTGTCTGACGGTTTCATGGGAAATACTGTCAACTATTTCTAGTTCGACTAGGCGCTGGGCTAAAAGACGTAATGTCCAACGAGCTTGCCCTTCGGGTGCCTGAGTGCAAGCAATAGCAATTAAATGTGCTTCTTGTTCACCATCAAGTTTGTGATACTTCCTCTTCTGGGATGTTTGTCGCGAGAGTGCAGCTTCTATTCCTTGTTCTACGAATAATCGACGTACCCGTTCAATTGTCGAAATACTCATGTCTAATGCAATACTTATTGTTTCATCTGTCCAACCTCCGTCTTCAGTACCGATATCAGCTTTCAGGAGGATTCGTGCATGATTAACTTTGTACGCTGGCGATTTTCCTGTGTTAGTCAACTGTTCCAGCATCCGCCTTTCTTCTGGTGTCAGCTTGATAATGTATTTCTTGCTCATTGGATAGCTTAAAAATTTTTGGTGAGCGCTTTTCCTTGCCTTTTCTTTAGATTATCCGTATATACTACCCCTCAAACTATCCTTGACAGCCTACTAGTAACAAGACAAAGAAATACTATTAGGAAAACAAATTAAACCGATGTAGCAGGGTTTCCAGCAGTGGGGGCAAAGTTTGACGTAGTTCCGAAGCTGTGGTGAATAACAGTTGTTGATGGTTGGGAAAGTCAAAAGGAAACTCCCCTGCTAGGTCATTTCGCTCCATTTGAGCTAACAAAAGTTGTTCAGAACGCTTGCTTTGCAAGGCGTAACCAATTTCTACACAAACATTGGGGCTGGGAATTAACAACGTCGTCTCTTCCTTGGAAATGCCAGTCACTGGTGTCCCATCGGCAACAAATAGCAGACATTTGCGGATTTTTCGCATCTGGGTGTTGCTGAGCCGATGTGGGACGCCCGTGGGACGACCAGATTCTTCCAGTGTCAAAGGTAGACGCGATCGCGTGTTTAATGTCTCCAAGGCATCAACCAGTCCCTCGCGCAGGGCAACGCTAGATGCCGTATATTCGGTTTGATGGCACAGGAAGATTGTTGGTTCCAAATTCGCCATCACCGCTTGCTTGGTGAAATAAATCTCGTGGCTCGTTAGGTCAATGTTAGAGATTGTATAGCCACCGCTACCTTCGATATAAAACTCGACCGTTTCTCCTTCTAGGTAGCGCTTAAACCACTCTGAGCCTTTTACATCCTGGCTGTCGTCTAAAAAATCTGCTCGTAGTCCCGACTTCAGCAAGCTATTTTTGCTCAGCCGCAGATCGTGGGGACGTTTCTCTAATTCTTTGATCGGCTCATACTCTTGGAGATACCAGCCTCTCAGGGCAATGATAGCCATGATATCCAGTCACTATGCACATCCGATGGTGCCTTTTTCCAGTCCTATGAAATCTTAGCAGTATGCGGCGATATCTTCTCCACACTCATCTGCCAGATAGCACAGCGCCCGGAAACGCAGACCCACTACTTCATCATAAAGCGGGTTTAGCTTACACATGGGCGGAATGTGGAACAGAACTTTACTGAATAATTTGATATCGCGCTCAAACGGACACTGGGCGGGAATCATTTTGCAGAGGCGATGAGCAAGCTTTGCATCGCGCACTTGTAAGTTATCCATCCACTGGCGTAATGGTTTGAGGGGTTCAAAAGGCTTTTTGGCAGTTGCTTTCGCTTTGGGGGCTGTGTTGACGGTAACTTCTTGTTGCGGAATCGAAACCCAGCTTGCCAGACTAATATTTCTTACTGTATACTCAGATACATTCATGATACTGCTCCTGTGTTGTGAATCCTTTTTTCCAAATAAGTGAAGCTTACTGTCTGTCCTGTATCTACAACTGTCGATCTGCTGTTACCGGATAAGAGTTGTGGATAGCTTGAGAAATTTTGATGTTTAGGTTCACTCAATAAAGACTGGCGATTACAGTTTTTTGTTCTCTACTCCTCAGGATTGAGAAGCAACCACCTTTGGACAACACCTGATGTAGAAACGGCATGAGATCGATGCAGTTCATTACCAGGGGCAGCGATCGCTAAGCCAAAATGCCGATCCGGACTAAAAAAGCTTTTGTTAGACTGCCTGTTATCATCCTCGCTAAAATCTATCCTCGATTGCGTGGGGAGCATCACTGAATCTTTGCGATCGCTTCTGGACAGATTCAGTGATTTCACGCATATCTTGCCTCTGCCATCTCGCGTAAACTTGTCTGCGAAGAGGGTGTAATCTAATTTTTAATTTTTCTACTTGGCTAGAAGCCTCTGCGTAGGCGATCGCTGTTGCTTGGCGGATATACCGTCCTAAGCTAGGTTGTTCGCTCATCTACACGCAGCGCGTAGCGCACTAAAAGTAAAGTTTTTTTACCAAAACAATACAAAATTCAGGTAATGTTATCTGGCTTTTTTCTAAAGGTAGAATTTTATATCGGCAATTCGTTTAACAGTGCTAATTTCAGCAATTTTGCCGATGTAAATGGGAAAGGTACAGCTAATAATTTATATATACTAACGATGAATTAATAAACACTGGAAATTAGTCCCTGCCATAGCAAAAGCGGCTGGATTACTTACCCAATTATATCGAGGGTAATAAACCTATCAAAATACAAAAATATTAGATGCCACTCACGTTGCAGTAAGCAAAACATTAAATACAGAGGTGAATTATGATTGCCATGAAAAATATCTATAATTTCAAGACGAAGATGAACATCCGCACTTTTATATCACCTCCAAGTAAGACTAATGTATTGGGAATTGGCGTTAGCCGGACTAACTATAAAGAAAGCACAGATTTTATTATTCAAAGCGCCCAATTAAATCAATCTTGTACAGTAGCAGCCACTAATGTCCATAGCATTACCTCCGCTTATCTAGATCCCGATGGTTATGGGGAACAGCTGAAGCGTTTTACCCTTGTTACTCCTGATGGTCAACCTGTGCGCTGGGCGCTAAATCTTCTTCGTGATAGTGACGAAGAGGTACTCGCAGACCGAGTTCGAGGGCCAGAGCTGATGTTACAAATTTGCGAACAAGCTGCTGTTAAAGGAATCAGTATTTTTCTATATGGCTCCAAAGAAACAGTTTTGGAGAGTCTGCAAATTAAGCTTAAACAAAAGTTTCCTGAATTAATAATTGCTGGTGTTATTTCCCCTCCTTTCCGTCCTCTGACACCAGAAGAAGATGCCGCATACACCGAAGAAATCCGCAAATCAGGGGCAGGAATTGTTTTTGTTTCCTTGGGTTGTCCTCGCCAGGAAGCATGGACTTTTGAGCATCGCTATCAGCTAAAGTGTCCCATAATTGCTGTGGGTGCTGCTTTTGATTTTCATTCAGGCAACATTCCAGAAGCTCCAGCTTGGATGCAATGGGCTGGTTTAGAATGGCTGTTCCGCCTTTGTAAGGAACCAAAACGCCTCTGGAAACGGTACTTATTGCTCAATCCTCTCTATCTGATTCTCCTGACTTTACAGCTTGTAAAATTACTACCTATTGACGAGGAATCAACTGTAGAAAGTGGCACTGTTGAACACCCAGAGCAAGCAATAGATCGCCGACTTTAAAACAGTTATTAGTCCCCGTTTATATGAACAACCACCTCTCTATATTGGCTGCGCTGTCGATGTTCCCAAATATAAATTCCCTGCCACGTTCCTAGTAGTAATTTTCCTCTGGCAATGGGTATGTTTTCAGAAGTATGAGTCAGTGCCGTGCGGATATGAGCTGGCATATCGTCTGGCCCTTCAGTGCTGTGGAAGTAGTGGCTGTTTTCCGGGACGAGTTTGGAGAGGAAGTTTTCTAAATCTTTGAGAACATCTGGATCGGCATTTTCTTGAATGACTAGACTAGCTGAGGTATGAAGTAAAAACAGGGTGCAAAGTCCAGTTTGTACGCCCGAATCGGCGACAATAGCTTGAATTTTGGGCGTTATTTTGTGCAAAGATTTGCCGGGGGTTTGAAATTTAAGCAGCTGTTGGTATTGCTTCATAGCGGGAAAAAGTATTAACGATTTTGGAAATAGCTGACGATGGTCTGCGCGATCGCTTCCGTTCCATCTGTTGCTACCATCTGAGACTGGCGGGGTGCAAGCAAAGGTTGACGCAGAAACTCCCAATTACTCTGGAAAAACTCAGCAGGCTTCAGAATTTGATGATACCCATGATTTTGAATGCCTTCAAGTAACAAGGGCGCTTCTGCAAAGCCCTCTCGTGTTAACGTCACCAGGGGTACTCCCAGCCGCAAAGCTTCGGCAAAGGTGCTATATCCTGGTTTGGAAACCACGCGCCCACACAGGGGCATAAAATCTACTGGGCGGTAAGACTGGTCTGTTATTTTGAGTAAATTAGGTAAATCGGACGAATCTCGGTCAAACGTGATGAATTGCCAGTCGGGAAACTGCTGCAAGTTGTCATAGGGAATTTCTTGCAAACCTAAGCCGCCGAAAGTGAGTAAGATGGTTTGCTCTCTTGGTGCTGTAATTCCAAATTTAGATCGCAGTTCGTCGGTATTGTGGCGGGGATTACCTCCAGTTAAGCCAACATCTGTAATATTGCCAAAAGCGCTCATGGGTTCGTGGAAGGGTAAGCGAAATAAGCGATCGCATCCTGCATAACATTCGCCAATCCAATCAGAAATTTCCAGAAATTCCCCTCCCCACGCCCGATAAATAAAATCCCAGCCAAAATTACTTAGCATCCAACAAGGAATCCCCGCAGCTTTCCCAATTGATGCTGCTAGAGGGGGAATATCTGCCAAAATTAAACCTACTCGATTTTGGCGAATGAAACTTACTTCTCCAGCAATTATAGATTTTTGTTGGGCGCGAATCTCCCGCAATTTTTCCAGGGTAGCGCCTTTGTCCATCGCGAAACTATCAGCTTGTACAACGCCAATATCAAAAGCACGGGGGCGATGGATAAAATCTCCTGTAATGTAAGATTCTAGCAACCAGCGTGGTGCTGTTGTTACTAGAATTAGCAGAATTTCAGGATACAGTTTTTGTAATTCCGCTGCGACGGATGCCGCCCGCACTGCGTGGCCGAAGCCGTGATTCGTGATCGCTACGTATAAAATTGGATGGGTCATTGGGAATGGCTAATATGGCAATCCTTGCAGGAATTGTAAAATTTTATGAACCGCGTTGGCAGAGCCTGTGCTTTGAGACTTAGAAAGAGAAAGAAGAAAAAGGGAAGATTTCATAAACGGTTTACGGTTGCTATTGATTAAGTCCAGACTGGAAATTGATAATTAGCTATTAGCCATCAAATTCTTGAATTGTTTCAATTAAGCGATCAATTTCTCCAGGGATGGTGAAATAGTGAACGCAGGCGCGAACGCAGTCTGGATTGTTGATTGTCCTCACAAGTATGCCTTGTGTTTCCAAAAATTCTACTAACTTTTGATGGTTTGGTTTGTCTTTAAGTTTGAAGGAGACAAGGCCTGATTCTGGTGGTGCATTTCGCAGACATTGGATGCTGGGAATTTCAGCTAAACGTTGCCAGAGATATTTACTCAAATTTCGGATTTGTTGATAACATTCCTCTGGGGTTCCCCATTGCTGATGTAGCGCGATCGCTGCCCTTAAGCCTGCGTAAAGTGGATAGGCGGATGTTGCTACTTCATATCTTCGCCCGTCCGGTTGCCAACTGTAGGGTAAAGATTTACTGGGTACAATACTGCGCCAACCAATAAAGGTGGGATTTAAGCTTTCTAAGGCTTCCGGTCGCACGTAAAGACCGCCCACACCTTCTGGCCCACACAACCATTTGTGGCCAGTAAAGGCATAAAAGTCAACAGCTAATTCTGTTAAATTTAGTGGCAAAGAACCCACAGATTGAGCCGCATCTACCAAAATTCTTACAGGCTGATGATTATGGGAATGCTGGCGTACCGCCTCAGCAATTTCACTCAGGGGTAGGACTTGTCCGGTGTTCCAGAGAAGATGACTCAGGACTACCATTTTGGTTTTCGGGTGCAGATGATCGCTAATCGCTGCTACTGGATTGCCTTCGTTCAATGTCGCCATTAGGGGACAGCAGTCAACTCCGATGCCAAAACGCCGCTGGAGTTCTTGTACAGTTGCGATAATGCCTGGGTGTTCGCAGTCAGAAATGAGTAAGCGATCGCCTGCTTGCCAGTCGATACCCCACAAGGCGATATTGCAGCCTACGGTGACATCTTCAGTTAGAGTAATAGTTTCTGGCGGAACGTTGAGGGATTTGGCGATCGCGCTTCTAGTTTCATTCGCCTCCTTTATAACCCAAGCGTTGACCTCTGTCGAAAATGGCCCCGAACGCTGCACGTATTCATACGACTGGTAAATTGCATCCAAAGCCGCTTGGGGCATCGGGCCTTGACCGCCATAATTGAAATACGCTTTATTCGCCAAGGCTGGAAATTGCTGGCGATGACTCTCCAGCGAGTCCTTGGTTTTCTGTAAATTGGACATGAGTTTGCGTCACTATATAACTTTATAGAGTTATCCACCTTTTAAGGTAGGGTTGTTTCATTCTGTACTTTTCTGGCTAGATAAGCTCAGATTATAAAAAAAAGAACCGCAAAGACGCTAAGGACAAGGAAGAAAAGACCAGTAGTAAGGACGGCAAAGTATTGGGTTGTCATCAATCTACTATTTTTGGGATAAAAAAGTTGTGTCAGGAAACGCAGCCAGCTTAATCTCTGTTAGCTTGAAGTTATGCTGCTAACTGTTGAGATGCTGCGGCACTACCAACGCTGTAGTCGCCGAGCTTTTTTAGATGTATACGGAGATCCTATCGGACAGGATTTTCAGAATGATTTTCGCGCCAAACTGCAACAGGATCGGTATGCTCTACAGCAAACTATTCTGGCAGGGCGGACTTATGATAAACCAAATTTTCCTTACGGAGATTGGGACGCAGGTGCAAATGCCACTAAGGTATTGATGCAACAAGGCGTTGAACTAATTTACCGAGGAGTGTTGCTGGCAGATTTTGGGGAAGCACAGGAGTATTTTGTCGAGACAACGGCGGAAACCAATTACCAATTACCGCCGGGAATTTCTCTAATAAGTCGTCCCGATTTGTTGGTTAAACAACCAGGACAGTCTATCTTTGGAGATTGGATTTACGTCCCTGTTGACATTCATCTGGGTAAGCGTCCTAAGCAAGAATATCAAGTTGTCGCTGCTTATCACGCTTTGCTACTGGCAACTATGCAGGGAGTTTTACCGAGTCAAGCTTGGTTAATGTTGCGTCGCCCAAACCCTCACTATACGGTAAATTTGAGTAAATGCCTGCCTCAGATGCAGTCGGTTTGCCTTGAATGTATCGAAATGCTGCTTCAAGAGCAAGAGCCAGAGGTATTTATTTCTCGTCATCGGTGCAATCTTTGTCCTTGGTTGAACGAGTGCTATGGCGTGGCGAAATCTCAACAGCACATCTCTTTACTTGCGGGTGTTACGCCTAGCCGCTACCAGTATTTGCGATCGCTTGGACTAACGAGTGTAGAGTTGCTGGCTGATGCTGATTTTACTGAGTTAGAGCCTGTTTTGGGGGAAGAGGCGGCACAATTGTTGATTTGCCAAGCGCAATGCGCGATCGCAAATCAAGCAATGCCTTTGACAAGTTCCACCCAACAGTTTACTATCCCCAAAGATTTACTCGCTTCCCCCATAGAATTGTATTTTGATATTGAGGCAGAGCCGGGGCTGGATCTTGACTATCTGCTGGGAGTCTTGGTTGTTGATCGCCAAGCCAAAACTGAAACGTTTCATCCCTTTGTAGCAGAACAACCAGCTTCGGAAGGCTTAATCTGGCAACAATTTTTAGATTTGGTGACAGCTTATCCTCAAGCCCCCATTTTCCATTTCTGCGATTACGAAGTCCTGACCGTCAAGCGGCTGGCTAAGTGCTACAACACGCCGCGAGAGGTGAGAGAAACTATCTTGTCCCGCTTTGTTGACACCCATCTGTGGATAACAACTACGGTGACAATGCCTGTGGAAAGTTACGCCCTCAAACCAATTGCCCATTGGCTAGGCTTTGAGTGGCGCGATCCTGGAGCTAATGGACAGTTGTCAATATATTGGTATGACCAATGGTTGAAAACAGGCGATCGCACTTTCCTTGATACCATTATTCGCTACAACGAAGATGATTGCCGCGCCACCCATCACCTTAAAGATTGGCTGGTAAACTTTTTGCAGGATTTGTAGAGTAGGTATTGCCCATCCTACTCCTTTACAAAATCCTCATAAATTTAAAGATTTGGTATAGCTGTCTATTCAATAACCTCTTCTTAAGAAAATCTTATCTTTATGTTGATAAGGTACTGTGTGATTTGCTTAACACATTTTCACCATACTGTCATGCAGAAAATTACCAGATTTTTGAAGCCATTAAGAAAAATTTCTCTAAGTTTAGTCGGTGGATTCACCACTGCCATAATCGCAGCGCATCCCTCTGAGGCGGTTACGATTACAGGAGTAGATTTTTTAGGACAATCGACCTTTCCTACTCAAACCTTTTTTCAGGAAACACAACTGGGAGGATTATCGGGAATTACTTATGATCCCGCTAAAAATGTTTATTACAGTATTTCCGATGACCGGAGTCAGTTTAATCCGGCTAGGTTCTACACGCTCCAGATCGATATCAGTGATGGGTTGGAACAGGGGGAAGTAACTCCTTTAGAAGTGACAACCCTGTTAAACCAAAATAATCAGCCTTTTCCTGCTTTAAGTCTCGATCCAGAAGGTATAGCTCTTACTAGCAATGGAACTGTGTTTATTTCTTCTGAAGGAGATGCCAATCAATTAATCAATCCCTTCGTTAACGAGTTTTCCTTATCTGGACAGCAATTAAAGGCTTTACCTGTTCCTGAAAAGTTCTTTCCCACTGCCGATAAAAGTAGTGGTATTCGCAACAATTTATCTTTTGAAAGCCTGACGCTGACACCAAACCAAAAATACTTGTTTACAGCTACAGAGAATGCTCTATTTCAGGATGGTGCCGCCGCTGACATTAATATTAGCAGCCCTTCCCGGATTTTAAAGTACGACCTGAGTGCAGGAAAGCCAGTAGCAGAATTTTTATATGTAACAGAGCCAGTGGCAGCAGCACCGATTCCGGCTACAGATTTTAAAACTAATGGATTAGTTGATTTACTAGCTGTTGATGATAATACATTCCTCAGTTTAGAACGGTCTTTCTCGGTGGGAGTGGGAAATACTATTAAGCTGTTTGAGGTATCTTTAGAAAAAGCTACTGACATCAGCAATATTAACAGCCTCAGCCAGATTGACATTAAGTCCATCAAAACCGCAAAGAAAGAGCTGTTGCTTGATTTCTCGGAATTAAAATTGACTTTAGATAATATTGAAGGTCTGACCTTTGGCCCAGATTTGGCAGATGGGCGAAAGTCGTTGATTGTTGTCAGCGACAACAACTTTAGCGATACTCAGTTCACTCAGATCCTAGCTTTTGGTGTCAAGACCAGATCACCTCGTGAAGTTCCGGAACCGAGCGCGATCGCATCTTTTGCTTTTCTCGCACTTGTAGGACTCCAACTCAAGCGCCGTGTCCACAGCTCGTGAACCATCCCTGCTAGCGAAAAGAGAGCCTTTGTTCCTTCTTAAAGCCTCGTCCCCGCAGGCGGGGACGAGGTTTGGGAAGGGTTCCGGACTGCGGCTAAAAATTCTTTTTTAAGCCTATTGACAAACTTGTTTAGAGTTGCAATAATAGATTCTGGCTTGAAAAACAAAGCCAAATAAGGGACTGTAGTTCAATTGGTTAGAGCACCGCCCTGTCACGGCGGAAGTTGCGGGTTCGAGCCCCGTCAGTCCCGTAAAAAGTAGGGGTGGGCAAATAAACCCACCCCTACGCCTATTATTAGGTAGAACAGATATAGAAAGATAATCAAGAGAAGTAAGCTGTGACCGTTAGAGTTCGGATTGCACCAAGTCCTACTGGAAATTTACACATTGGTACGGCGAGAACAGCTGTATTTAACTGGCTGTTTGCCCGACATCATGGTGGCAAATTCATCCTGCGAATCGAAGACACAGATGAAATGCGATCGCGCCCCGAATATACTCAGAACATCCTTGATGGTTTGAGCTGGCTGGGGCTGAATTGGGATGAAGGTCCACTATTTCAATCAAAGCGCCTCGATCTCTATCGGCAAGCCATTCAAACCTTGCTAGATAAAGGCTTTGCCTATCGCTGTTATACCAGCGAAGGCGAACTGGAGGAAATGCGGGAAGCTCAGAAAGCAAGAAAAGAAGCTCCCCGCTACGACAACCGCCACCGCAACCTGACACCAGAGCAGCAAACTGCCTATGAAGCAGAAGGTCGCCGCCCGGTGATTCGCTTCAAAATAGATGATGACAGAGAAATTGCCTGGAATGACCTGGTGCGGGGAAGAGTGAGCTGGAAAGCCAGCGATCTTGGCGGCGACATGGTGATTGCGCGTGCGTCAGATAATCCTATTGGTCAGCCGCTTTACAATTTGGCAGTAGTGGTGGATGACATTGATATGCAAATCACCCATGTCATCCGAGGCGAAGATCATATCGCCAATACAGCCAAACAGATTTTGCTATATGAAGCGCTGGGAACGACTGTACCGGAATTTGCCCACACGCCTTTGATTTTGAATCAAACCGGACAAAAATTGTCTAAACGAGATGGAGTGACTTCCATTTTCGACTTCAAAAAGATGGGCTACACCGCTCCCGCTTTAGTCAATTACATGACGTTGCTGGGATGGACAGCGCCAGACTCGACTAAGGAAATCTTTACCCTGGAAGAAGCGGCTAAAGAGTTTAGCTTTGAGCGCGTCAACAAGGCTGGGGCGAAGTTTGACTGGGATAAGTTGAATTGGCTCAACAGTCAGTATCTGCACAAAATGCCAGTGGATGAGCTGTTAGAGCAGTTGATTCCCTATTGGCAAGAAGCGGGGTATGAATTCGATCCGGTAAGCGATCGCCCTTGGCTAGAACAGCTGACTTCCCTGTTGGCAGCAAGTTTGGTTCGGTTGCAAGATGCAGTCGAGATGAGTCGAATTTTCTTTAGCCAAACCGTAGCTTACAGCGAAGAAGCACTAACTCAATTACAGCAAGAAGGCAGCGATACCGCTTTTTCTGGGATTCTGAATGCCTTAGAAAATCATCAATCTCTAAGCGTAGAGGTAGCTCAAGACATCATCAAACAGGTGACAAAAGAGAAAAACCTGAAGAAAGGGTTAGTGATGCGAAGTCTCAGAGCTGCCCTTACCGGAGAACTGCACGGCCCCGACCTGATGGAATCTTGGGCGATATTGAATCAACGGGGACTGGATAAGTTGCGCTTAAACCAAGCGCTGGAAAAGTAAAAAGTAAAAAGGCAAAAGGCAACAGAAAGAAATTGTTTTTTGCCTTTTTCCTTTAATCTTTTGCCTTTTTCTGCGGAACTCAGTCTGGGAGGGGCGCGTCACTGGTAATTTCAATCCTTAATAGGTATTGAAACCCCCGTCCCGCTAAAATACTACACCAATTTATGAATAAGTCTAATAACCAAGGTGCCTTTGGTAGAGTAGTGAGGATGTACAAATCCGTACCCAATCTAAGGGAAAGATTACTAGAGAAGCCTGTCAGGGCAACCATTACCAGCTTAGCCCTGATAACACTTGGGCTAATTAGCCTTTCCAAAGTGCAAGCCCAGTCAGTACAATCTCCGCCCATTTTCGAGAATGTTACCCTTGGCCCCAGGTTTTCTCCCGACCCCCTGACCATTCGCGGCATTAGCGGCGGTGAAGTGTCAGCAGCAAAAATCGCTGGTCGCCAAGAAACTGCCACTGGGCCTTGTGTTGGTTTTACAGACGAAAAGCCTGACCATACAGTGGTTTTGACTTCGTTTTTTAACTATCTAGCAATTGAAGTCCAAAGCCCCGAAGACACAACCATAGTCATCAAAGGCCCTGGTGGCAGTTGGTGCAACGATGAGTATCAAGGGAAAAATCCTGGGCTTGCCGGACAATGGCAACCTGGTACTTATGGAATTTGGGTGGGTTCCTACGACAAAAGTAAGTTTCACCCCTACATCATCAAAATTAGTGAAGTAAACTTGCTCAATCCAGGCCCTTTCCGGCGTTAATTACCTGCGGCTACCAGTCGCCACCGCTACCGCCACCGCCACTACTACCGCCGCCAAAATCGCTGCTGCTACAGTCACTGCTATAACTACTGACATCTGAACTCCAGCTACTGCTGCTAGTGTCACTGCTGGTGCCTGAACTCCAGCCGTTGTAGCTTTCGGTACTTGATGTGTAAGCAGTGGACGTGCTGGCGCTCATTGTCTGAGTGGTGACAGGAGGGGGAGATACACAAGGAATTGTCTCCTCAGTTTCCCAGGAATAAGAACAGCAATGACATCGTTGAGTAACTTGGCGGATGCCTTGACTGTGGGTGGTCGCAGATTGCAGAATGCGATCGCTACGTTCGACAGTTAGTTCTTGACAAGTGGGACAATTGCTGAATCGGTTAAAAACCGTAATATAGCCGCGAATATGGATTCCCGATCCGGTTAGATGCGGATAACAATTGGAACATTGCCAACCTTCAAATTTAACGCTACCAAGGTTTTGGGCAACTTGCTCGGCTTGACTCAGGTAAGGTAGCACTACAGTTGAGTCTAGTTTTTGCATCGGTTGAGAGCAAACCGAACAAGCTACGTTTTGAGAGCAACCCCAAAGATTGGAACTACGCGATCGCCCTGTCGGTTCTATTAACACCGGACGGTTGAACCAGCGAACCAGGCTGCGGAGGATTGCCAGCACGACAAGGAAAATTATCCCGCCTATTACTACAAAACCGACAATTTCCACCAAAGAATTACGATCGGTAGGAACAATTTGCGGTTGATAAGCCTTTAAAGCTACAACTAACGCTTGCGTTCCAGCCATTGTGCCGCCATTAAAGTCGCCCGTTTTAAAGCGGGGTGTAATTTCTTGCTGGATGATATTGCTTACCCGCGCATCAGGCAGAATTGACTCAACGCCATACCCGGTTTCAATTTCGACTCGGCGATCGCCTTGAGAAATTAACAGCAGCACCCCGTTATTCTGGTCTTTTTTGCCAATACCCCAGTAATTAAACAAAGCAGTGGCAAATGCTTTAGGAGTCTTTTGGGGCTGAGTCTGCGCCACTGTGACAACAGCTAATTCAGTACCATTTTGGGCTTCTAGCTGGGAAATGAGAGAATTAATTTTTGTTTCAGTCTCAGGACTCAGCATATTGGCTGCATCTGTAACCCAGCCGCCATAAGTCCGGCGGGGATTGGGAACATCCTGCACAGTTAGACTTTGGCTAACTGCTGGCACACTAGCAACCGTCAAAATCAGTAAACTAGACCAACCCATCTGTTTAAGCATATTTTTACTGGCTTGGCAAGAAGGCACCTAGGCGATATAAACCACATTTTTCGCGAGCAATATTCCAGAATGTTGATGAACGCTTGTAGGCTATATATGAGATAAATTTGAGTTTAAAGAGCTGTGACGTTCAAAATTGGTTTATTAGGGCTGGGGACAGTCGGCATGGGTACGGCGGAGATTTTGCTAGATCCGCGATCGCGTCATCCCCTGCTTTCTGAGATAGAGATTTATCGAGTGGGAGTGCGATCGCTTGACAAACCCCGACCTGTACAACTGCCAGAAGCCCTCCTGACAACGGATTTAGAAAGTATAGTCAGCGATCCAAATATTGATATTGTGGTGGAGGTAATCGGGGGATTGGAACCAGCGCGATCGCTAATTTTAAAAGCGATCGCGCACGGTAAGCACGTAGTCACTGCTAATAAAGCAGTAATTTCCCGATACGGAGATGAAATTTATACCGCTGCTAATCAGGCGGGTGTTTATGTGATGCTAGAGGCAGCTGTAGGCGGCGGCATCCCGGTGATTCAACCCCTGAAGCAGGCGCTAGGTGTCAACCGAATTCACTCGGTCACAGGCATTGTTAACGGCACAACTAACTACATTCTCAGCCGGATGCAAACTGAGGGGGGAGAATTTGGCCATATTTTGGCAGATGCCCAGCAACTAGGTTACGCCGAAGCCGATCCAACTGCTGATGTAGATGGTTTAGATGCCGCCGATAAGATAGCGATTCTGGCTTCCTTGGCGTTTGGGGGACGGATTAAACTGCCAGAGGTTTACTGTGAGGGCATTTCTAAGGTAAGTGCAGCAGATATTGCTTACGCAGAAAAATTGGGGTTTGTAATTAAATTACTAGCGATCGCAAAACGGGGATTGGGGGAAGAATCAAAGCAATCCCCTCTGTCAGTGAGAGTTCATCCCACTCTTGTCCCTAAGACGCATCCCCTCGCCAGTATCAGTGGTGTCTACAACGCTATCCTCGTAGAAGGCGAACCGATTGGGCAAGTAATGTTTTACGGACGGGGTGCGGGTTCTGGCCCCACTGCCAGCGCCGTTGTGTCGGATATTTTAAATATTGCCGCCGTTTTGAAAAGCACTCTCAACGCGCAGATGCTTCATCCACTATTAAGTTGTTCCCATCAAGATTATTGCGCGATCGCGCCGATAGATGAGCTAGTAACGCGGTTTTACGCCCGCTTTCTCACCTTGGATCGTCCAGGCGTAATTGGCAAATTGGGAACAAGTTTCGGCAACCACAATGTTAGCCTCGAATCCGTCGTCCAGACTGGCATTCACAACGAACTTGCCGAAATTGTCGTCGTTACTCACGATGTCCGAGAAGGAAATTTTAGACAAGCCCTGAATGAAATTCGTACCCTGGATACCATAGACAGTATTCCCAGCATTTTACGAGTTTTATGAATAGGCAACAGGCAACAAGTGACAGGCAAAAATTCCAGTTTTTTTTTCCTGTTTCCGTTCAAAATTGTAGGATGGGCAAGATACCTACCTTTGTAGGAATGGCTTTTTGCCTTGTTGTAGCAGCGTCGGAAAAATCAGCTGTAGCTGATGAGATTTTCCCTGCACCCCCGCCGTCAATCCAGGGAACACCAGGGATAACTGAATCACTTTGCCCAAAGCCAGCCCTAGATCGCGTGACTCGTCATACAGTTGTCCCTGGTGAAACTCTGCAAAGCATTGCCAGTAAATACAATCTCATCTCTGCTACCCTCATGGGCATGAACCCGTCTTTACGACAAGGCAAAGCACCAGTAGGGGCAGAAATTTTGATTCCTCCCTACAATGGCATTCGTGTCCAAGTTCCTGCCGGGAAAACTTGGGAAGATGTAGCCAAAACCTACCGAATTCGTGCCGATGTACTATATGAGGTGAACGGTTGCCAGAAAAATCCTAGAGTTGTATTCGTACCTGGGGTAAATTGGTCGCCTGTAAGTCTCGCTGGACGTAATAACCGGAAACTAGCCCAGTATCCCTTACCCACAACGGCAGCGATCGCGCTTGGTTATGGCTGGCAGATAAATCCTGTTAGCAATGAAGTTGCTTTCCACAGCGGTATAGATTTGTTAGCAGAAACTGGGACATCTGTGCTGGCAGTAGATCCGGGGACTGTAGCCTTTGCTGGCGATCGCGGAAATTACGGAAATTTAGTAGTCATTAATCATTCCGGAGGTCGTCAAACCCGTTATGCCCACCTTGCCACAATTGATGTAAGTCTTGGCGAAAAAGTTAACCAGGGAGATGTCCTGGGAACAGTTGGTTCCACAGGACTCCCTGATTTAGACAAACCCCATCTGCATTTTGAGTTGCGTTACAATTCCAATTTAGGCTGGGTGGCACAAGATCCACAACCTTACCTTCAGCCAGTAGTTGTTAATAGATAGTAGGTAATGCGTATTCAGAGCTACTTTACCTATTACCCATTACTAATTACCAAACCCCGCACGCCTAAGAAGCATCTCACGCCTTTTTATAGATGCGGATATAGTCAATATCCAAGTAAGTCGGGAACACATTCGTTGTTTGAGGGCATCCTGAAAAGCTGCCGCAGTCACCGACAAGATCCCCCACTGACAGCACCATTGGGGAAGCTGGAAACTTTTGCGTGGTAGTAAACTTTTGCACGCCATCGACAAGCCATGTCAATTTTCCGGGTTCCCAAATCACCGTGTACTCGTGAAACTTGTTGGTGTAGTCTGATTCATAAAGCTTAGAAACTTCAGTCTTGTGTTTACCTGATGCTGAATAATGCTGCGTAAAGATGTTTTCGTTAGGCAGGCTTCCTCTGACTTCACCAAAGTCGATTTCCGGGGGCCATTTAAAGTCCTCTCGCCACAGTGAAATGTAGCCTTGAGTGCCTGCCCCTTGAGGCATACGCGCCCGAACTACCCAACGCCCGTAGGTTTGTGCTGTTAGTTGGGTAAAACCCCCAGCAGTGTAAGGATACAAAATTCCATTTTTGGTTACGTTTTCTTTGGCAATTTTGAGGCGCAAATATCCGTCTTGTACGATGAGTGCTGAGTCTCCATTCCACCACGAAACCGCCCCCCCTGTACTTGGTTTACCCCAGTATCGGACATATTTCGATTTATCGAGGGTACCGGATTTGAACTCATCGCTAAAGGTCATAGTCCAGCCAGGAATGTTGCGATTGCTTCTGGTTTTTGAACCCTGTGCCGAAACTGTTCCACTAAATATGGAAACGGCCAAAAACAGAGAAAAAAGCAGAATAAGGAAAACTCTTTGTTTTTTCATGCCTAGAAATAGTTAACGGTTTCTCGACGGCAAACAACAGTCTAATTAACCTTTCTAACTTGGTTAATATTTACCGGAAATTGCCCAATAAATCTGCCATAAGAAATAAATTCTTATTTCGCAGAATCTCAATAAAGGACATTGTTTTAACGCAAAGATCCGCGCAGGAAATGCAAAGATATGCAAAGAGTTATAGTGACTCTTTTGTCCTTTGCAATTACTTCTGCATCCTCTGCGTTAAGACGCTCTTTTCTACTTGAAAAATTCGTAAGCCCCAATGTCATACTTTAGCCCTAGCGGTCGGCTCGATCCTGCATAATCATTGGTGACTTGAGTAAGCGTAGTACCCGCTTCAATGGCTGGTGAACCAAGCTTCAGCTTGTAGTCAGTTGCTACCGTAGTTCCCAGATTAACAAGCAGCGGATTCGCGGTGATATCGCCAGTACCCCCAGCAATACCAGCACTACCACCGTACCAAGCATTATTCCGAAATGCTAATCCAGTTTTGGCTGGAATTTCTGTCATCGCAACGCCGCCAGTTTGATAGAAAATGTTGTTGGCAATTAGGTTATTGGTATGCCCAGAATCGTTATGGATTAGGAGAATGGCTCGTGTTGCTTTGTAAAATGTGTTGTTAGCAATGACAAAGTTTTTCAAGCCTCCGCCTCTCCCATAATTTGAAAAATAGGCAAAGCCTGTATTCCCCCCAATGACAATGTTGTTGCGGATTTTGATATTGTTGATTGGGTTGGAAAATCCATAGTATTCATTAGCTGCTTGAATACCACTGGCAGGTTTACTGTCACGAAAGAAATTTGTGTTGTTGGTGGTGTAAATACGATTGCGTTCTACTGTAATGTTGGTGGCGTTGTCCAGGTACAGATTCACGCTGTAGTTGTCATGTACATTATTACCGGAGGCAACACCGCCGTTGGTGAGAACAAAGTCGATTCCCTCGCCATAGTTTTGATACACGTGGTTGTTGCTGATGGTTATGTTGCTTGCCATAGTGCTGCCTATCCCTTGGGGCCATCCACCAGTAAGGTTGCGGCTTTTATTTACCAGGCAATTTGAGTAAACGGTGTTGCCAATGATCCGGATGTTTGATGTTGTGGTCATATCTCTGTCGAAACCGACAAAAATACCGTTTTTGTAGGAGTTGTAAATGACATTGTTGAGAATCTGGATGTTCTTGCCACCCCACGACACAATGCCTATAGATTTGGCGTTTTTGAGTTCAAAGCCTTTGAAAATGTTGTATGTGCCAGCTACATTCACCAGGTTGCTGTTGCTTGGAGTTCGAGTGCTATCTAAGATTGCTTTCTCGCCTGGATAGGATTGGTAACTAATTGGTGCACTGGAGGTGCCGATGCTGCCGATGTATTGTTCTTTAGAAAAAGTGTAGGTGCCTCCCCGAACATATACTGTGTCGCCTGCCTTTGCCTTGGTAGCTGCGTGGGTGATGGTGGCAAAGGGGCTGTTCTGACTTCCAAGATTATTATTACTACCATTGGTTGCAACGTAGTAGGTGGTAATAGCTAGTCCTGGTTTTACAAGTCCGAGACTAACAATGGAGACAGTAAGAGTTAACAGCAGACGCGATCCAGAAGACTTGATTTGAGACATTTTTTTCCTCTTCGGAAAAGAACAAGAAAGCTAGACATGACTCTGCTGTGGGTGTTTATGAAGCTTCATAAGAACTTCATAAAACCGATTTGCTAAATCCTAACTGTCGTTAATACTGCTTGAGATCCGCAATTTTACTGCCATGATTTTTAAAGAAACGATGAACTTCAGTACAAACTCGCTTTGATTTCCAGCGTCTTTTTGTAGTTGCAACTCACATTAGAAAAATAATTTCTTGGAAGTTGGCAAAGACGACCCAAACTGTAAGCGATAAAAAACGCAGATAAGCGATCGCAACCCCAACTCTAGGCAGGTATAATCCCAGAGAATTTCAGCGTTTTAGCACTGGTTATTTTTACCAAATTGCCAACTATTGACAATTAGTTCAAATCATGGTGAAATTCCTTGTCTGGTGCATAACACTCACAAAAAGAGGATTCTCAGCGATCGCAAGGTTTTAAAACCTTGTGTGCCTCCTTGCTGATGCCTAATGGGAGTTGTATAGTCCGACGCACTCCTTGGCGGGCTTATTCCAAGTTTTGTAGTAGCGATCGCTTCCAGCAGCACAAGTTTTTAGGAGTAGATAAAAAGCTACCTGACTCCACTCCCCAGCAGGATTTTTTAATGCAAAGAGCGCTTTCGTAAACCTTCTCAATATGCAAAGAAATCTTTTTGCATATTGAGAGCGATTACTTCTGCATCGTTTGCATTAAAAAATTATTCTTGTCTACTTAAAAAATTCGTAAGCCCCAATGTCATACTGTTGCCCTAGCGGTCGGCTCGATCCCGCATAATCATTAGGGACTTCACTAAGCTTAGTACCAGCCTCAATTAATGGCGAACCGGCTTTTAACTGGTAGTCAGTTGCCACCGTAGATCCCAGATTTAGTAACATCGGGTTTGTGTTCACGTCGCCGCTACCCGCAGCAACACCCGCACTGCCACCGAACCAAGCGTTATTCTGAAATGTCGATTTAGTTTTGTCTGACATTTCCGTCATCTCGCCATCGCCAGTTTGGTAGAAAATGTTGTTGGCAATTAGATTACTCTTATGCCCTTTATCATCTTCGATGAGAAGCATGGCTCGCCCCGCTTTGTAAAACGTGTTGTTGGCAATGACAAAGTTTTTCATGCCCCCACCGTTGCCATAGCTTGAATAGTAAGCGAAGCCTGTAATGCCCCCGATGACAATATTGTTGCGGATTGTGATGTCCTTAACTGGATTGGAAGATCCATAAGGTTCATTAGCTGCCTGAATCCCGCTAGCTGGTTTACCGTAACGGTAAAATTCCGAATTGTTGGTGGTGTAAATGAGGTTTCTCTCTACTGTGATGTCAGTGGCGTTATCCAGGTACAGATTCACGCTGTAGTTGTCATGCACCTTATTACCAGAGGCAACACCGCCGTCGGTGAGAACAATGCCGATTCCCTCACCATAGTTCTCATACACATGGTTATTGCTGATGGTTATGTTACTCGCCATACTGCTGCCGATAGCTTGCGGCCATCCACCATCTGTGTTACGGCTCTTATTAACTAGGCAATTTGAGTAAACAGTGTTGTTTTTGATCTGGATGTTTGAGGCGGTGGTCATATTTTTGTCGTAACCGACAAAGATAGCGTTCCGGTAAGAGTCCTCAATGACGTTGTTGAGGATTTGGATATTCTTGCCACCCCAGGAGACAATTCCGACAAATTTAGCGTTGTCTAGTTCAAAGCCCTTGAAGATGTTATGGCTGCCAGCTACGTTCACTATGTTGGTGTTGCTTGGTGTTCGAGAGCCATCTAGGATTACTTTCTCCCCTGGATAGGATTGGTAGCTTATCGGATTGCTGGAGGTGCCGATGCTGCCGATGTATTGTTCTTGAGAAAACCTGTAGGTGCCTCCTCGGACATATACCGTATCGCCTGGGTCTGCCTTGGTAGCTGCGTGGGTGATGGTGGCAAATGGACTGTTTTGGCTCCCAGAATTGCTATCACTACCATTGGTTGCAACGTAGTAGGTGGTTATAGCTAGTCCTGGTTTTGCAAGTCCGAGGCTAATAACGGGGGCGGCAAGAATCAACAGCAGTCGCGATCCAGAAGACTGTATTTTAGGCATTTTTTTCCTCTTCGGAAAAGAACAAGAAAGCTAGACATGACTCTGCTGGGCGATTTTATAAAGCTTTATAAGAACTTCATAAAATCGGTCTGCTAAATCCTAGCTGTAGTTAATACCTATTGAGATCCGCGATTCTACTGTCATACTTTCGGAAGAAAGGATGAATTTCAAGAAAAACTGGCTTTATTTTTAGGCTGTTTCTGTAGTCACCGCTTGCGTTTGAAAAAATGTTACACAGAATCTAAGCAAGAGTGCGTAAACTGTACTTCATATAAACAATATATATAAGCGATCGCTACCCAGCTCAAACCAGCTGTAACCCCAAAAAGTATGGTGCTTGTAGCGCTTTTTATTGCCCCTAAATTAAGAATTATTAGGGATAATCTTAGCTTATGGCTGGATTTTAGGGCTGGTGCGTTACTGTAACAAAGAGTGCATCCTATGCGATCGCAAGGTTTTGAAGGCTTTGTCACCCACTTTGACAGGGTTGGGGATCGCGATCGCTACATTCCCAACAAAAAACCCCCTAGAGTAGGGGGTTTTTATCATGCGTGCTTTTGGTGACTACGTATTTACTAACTCAGGCTGTTTCTGCGGGCCCGATGGCTCCTCGGTGATGCCGTACATGGAGTTGTAAAGTTTGACATACTCCTTAGCGGACGTATCCCAACTGAAGTCCATCTGCATTCCCCGCTTCTGCAACTCCTGCCACTGAGGTTTGAAGCGGAAGCCTTCCCAAGCTCGTACCATGCAGGTATAGAGGTCTAGGGGTTCGTAGCGATCGAAGCAGTACCCAGTGCCAGCGTGTTGCATTGGGTCGTGGAATGAAACCGTATCGACTAAGCCACCAGTGCGCCGCACAATCGGTACGCAACCGTAACGCATAGATAACATTTGGCTAATGCCGCAAGGCTCAAAGCGGCTGGGCATCAGGAAGGCATCTGAGCCAGCGTAGATGCGTCGGGCGAGGGCATCGTTATAGAGTAAGTAGTTTGCCATACGACCTGGGAAACGAGATGCCATCTGCCACATTTGGGTTTCATAGTAGCGATCGCCCGTACCCAGCAGCACAAACTGAGCGTCAGTATACGACATGAACCGATCGAGCATCTGAATCACCAGATCGATGCCCTTCTGCTCCACCAGTCGCGTTACCATGCCAATTAAAAAGGCATTTTTGTTAACTTGTAAGCCGACTTCTTCTTGCAGCGCAATCTTGTTAGCTTGGCGTTTCTCAAGAGTATCGATGGTGAAAGTCTGTGCAATGTATTTATCGGTGGCGGGGTCATAAACCTCGGTGTCGATGCCGTTGACAATGCCGGATAACTTACCGCTGATAAAAGACAGCAAGCCTTCCAAAGTTTCGCCATACGCCGCCGTTTGGATCTGCTGAGCGTAGGTGGGAGAAACGGTGTTCACCTTGTTAGCAAACTGCACCGCTGCTGCCATCGTGTTGTGACCCTGCATATACCAGGGACACCAGGTAATTTTTTCTAAATACCAGCGCCACGGCCCTTGATAAGCCAAGTTGTGAATCGTGAAGACGCTGGTGATATCGGGATCTTGGTGCATCCACACTGGAATCATGCCAGTGTGCCAGTCGTGGCAATGGACAATTTGCGGTTTCCAATAGTTCCAGCAAAACTCTGCTGCACCGTTGGCAAACAGGGTGAACCGCCAGTCTTCATCTTCCCCAGAATAAATGCGGCGGGGCAGGAAGGCAGGATGGCCAAATAGATAAAGTGGCACATCGGTTCCAGGCAGAACGCTTTCGTAAACGTCGAAAGACTGGAACATGGCAGAACCCGACCATATAGGATCTTTGGGGATCTCCATTTTGTCGGGCAACATGCCGTAGTAGGGCATGAATATTCGCACATCATGCCCCATTTTTCGCAGAATTTTTGGTAAGGCACCAACGACATCGCCCATTCCACCAACTTTGGCGATGGGGGCTGCTTCAGCTGCAACAAACAGAATTCGCATGATTGCTCGCGTTTCCTGAAATATTTTGTTACATCATACCGAGTCTGGGGATCGGCTATCTGATTTTGGGTTTTTGATTTGGGATTTTGGATTAATGACCGCGCCCGACTTCAGTAAAAATCTCTTCTAAAATTGCAGAAGCTCCCTGTTCCCGTAACCGATGGGCAAGTTGAATTCCTATTTGTTCGGCATCGCTGGCAGCACCCCTAACGGTATCTTTAATCAGCCGCTTGCCGTCCAAACTGGCAACCATCCCCGTTAAGGTGAGAGTATCGCCGTCAATCTGAGTATTAACCCCGATTGGTACTTGACAACCGCCCTCTAGTGTCCGGAGAAAGGCTCTTTCAGCGTAGCAGCGTTGAGCGGTGGGTTTATGCTCTAGTGCTTTGAGTAAATCCAGAATTTCGGTGTCACCTTCGCGGCATTCAATGCCTAAAGCGCCTTGTCCAACGGCGTGAAGAGAAATTTCAGCAGGTATGACTTGATGGATGCGATCGCTCATATCCAGCCGTTGCAACCCAGCCACAGCTAAAATAATTGCGTCGTACTCGCCAGTATCCAGTTTTGCCAACCTAGTATTCAGGTTGCCCCGAATATCTTTAAACGATAGGTGAGGATAGTGGTGGCGCAGCTGTGCCAGCCGCCGCAGGGAAGACGTTCCCACTACAGCACCTTCAGGCAGGGTGTCAAGTTGCTTGTCTTTGTGCTTTTCATGCACCACGAGGGCATCAGCCGGATTTTCCCGTTCGCTGACGCATCCTAAAACCAACCCTTCTGGCAAGTTGGTAGGCAAATCTTTCAGGGAATGCACCGCAAAGTCTGTCTCGTGGTTGAGCATTCCCACTTCGAGTTCTTTGGTAAATAGTCCCTTATCACCAATCTTGGCTAAGGCAACATCTAGAATTTTGTCACCTTGAGTCGCCATCGTGTGGATTTCAAAGGTGCAATCTGGAAAGTGTTTCTGGAGTTGTGCTTGCACCCAGTAAGTCTGGACGAGTGCGAGTTGGCTTTTACGAGAACCGATGCGGATGGTACGGGTAGGACTGGAAACTGTAGGGGACATATAGCGATCGCCTGAACACAGCAAATAAAGTCACTTTATCTAGACTACCGCAGGCGTGACTGTAATAAGCCTGGAGTTTGATGCCAATGCTCTCAATATAAGTTAAGTAATATAAATTCTCCCTGATGTTGGAAGCGAGGCAGTCATCCCTGATTTAAATCTAGCAGGGACAGCATAATTGATAGAGCGATCGCATTCTTGCCGCAAATAAAGCTACTGACTACAAGCCATTGCCAATCAGGATAAACGGTGCCCAATAATAAGGGTGGCTAAAGTGATCGCTTACATTAGGTGAACTATTGCGAACATGTTCTACGGCAAAAATGCCCTGCTCTTGACCCAAAGCTTTATAGTCGCCAGTAATCAGGGCGATTTGGGTTTGGCGAAGAGCTTCGGCTTTTGTGGTGTTGCTCTTTTTTAGATTTGCATAGAAGGTATTCATCAAGGTTTGAGTCCCGCCATCGTCAACCGTCCACAGGGACGCGATCACAGCCCTTGCCCCTGCCCTCTGCATCTGGTAGCCTAAGCCAAGAATCTCTTCGCCGTTCCCCAGTTTTCCGCCCAATCCGGTTTCACAGGCAGAAAGGACTACCAAATCGACGTTCTTGAGGCTCCAATTTTGGATATCCCGAAGGGTGATGCGATCGCCATTTCCAAAGAGAATAAAGGAATCGTCCGGTGTCCCCACGACAAACGCGGCATGAGTGGCGAGATGCACGACGGTGTAGTCATCCATTTTAGGAACGGTGACTTGGGGGGTGAAGGCTTTATCGATAAATTTGGTTGTAGCGGGAATAGTTTTGGCTAAATTCTCCACCTCGGTTCCAGCAAAGGGCAACCCAGCAAAGTCAAAGGATTCTCCGCCAACCTTGAAGCTGTAGCGTCCCGTTGCAAAGGCACCCGCTAAGACTTGCATTTGGCGTTGCGGTTTGGTGTTGAGGTCGGTGAGGGATGCGGCAGTAATATTATTGATGCGGTAGCGTTGCACTAACCATTGTTGACCGTCGTACAAAGCGGCTAGGGGAATGTAACGCAGTTGAGCGTCTGGTGCGTAGATAATCGTTTGGGCATCTGCGGCTTTGAGGTCGGCTTCTAGGGGTTTAATCAGCCAGTTGTAGAGTTGTTGTGCGGGAGTTTTGGCGTCGGCTGCGGGGTCTTGTAAAGCGCTGCGAAAGGCGACAATTGTCTCATTGAGTTGTTTCTTGGGAACTTGGACGGTGCGCCGAATCGGCGGAGAGTCGGGGGCGGTGAGGATGAGTTCAAGGCGGTCATCCAGAATTAAGGGGTAGAGGAGGACTGCTTTTTGTTGCAGATTTCTCAGGTTATCTTGTAAGGCGTTGAAGTCTCCCATCCGCAGCAGCAAATCCTGAGATAGGGTTTCGGGAGTACGCTGTGTCACCAGTGCCAGCACTTCTGGACTTCGGGTGAAGTTGTTAAATTCTGCCCTAATCGTTTCTTGGGCTTTCACCAGTTGGGCGATACGCTGTTCTTGAGTAGGGGTGAGCATGCCCTTTTGTTTCAGCTGTCGCAGTTGGGTGAGTTCTTTGCCAATTTCAATCGCTTTGTTAAGAACTGCCTGATAGTTCTCCCATGTCTGTTGTTCGGGTAGGAGATTCGGTAAGCCTTGAGCGGTGTTGTTGTTGCCGCGCACGTTGTCCAGGTAGTCGTTGAGTTCTTGAACTTTGAGGAGGTCGAGGACTCGTTGCGCTTCGAGGACTCGGTCTTGCTTGAAGAGGAGGTCTGCTAGAGCGCGGTAGCTGTCTGCGACGGTTTCCGTGTAGGTCTGCTGATCCTTTTGTGGTGCTTCCCGGATATTGCGCCGAATGGTTTGTCTGATATTAACGGATTGCTTATAAAAGACAATCGCTAGTTCTGGCTGGTTTTGTTGGGCTAGCACCATACCAATAGAACTCAGCAATCTTCCTTGTGGTTCGTCGCTAAAACCGATTTCTCGGGCAATAGCCAACGACTGCTGATAAAACTCAATTGCTTCAGGGTATTGTCTTAAGGCATAGTAAACATCCCCCAGGCTCCCTAGAGTGTTGCCTTCCGTAAAGCGATCACCAACTTCTCGGGCAATACTCAACACCTGCTGATAGACCTCAAGTGCTTCTCTGTATTGCCCTAAGGAATAGTAAGCATCCCCCAAATTCCCTAGAGTTTCAGCTTCCACATAGCGAGCACCGAGGCGCTCAAAGGGGCGAAGGCGATCGTTAAGCTGCCGGAGAATAGTCAACGACTGTTGATAAACCTCAATCGCTTCCCTATATTGCCTTAGAGAATAGTAAGCATCCCCTAGCTGGGTCAGAGTGTAACCTTCTCCCCCACGGTCGCCGATTTTCTGGGCAATAGCCAACGCCTGCTGATAGACCTCAATCGCTTCCTTGTATTGCCCGGAGGTATTGTAAATCTTACCCAATTCGCCCAGAGTACCAACTTCCATTCGGCGATCTCCACTGGCTCTGGCTCCAGCCAAAAACTGCTGTTTGTGTTCTATCTGATCTCTGTAGAGACGAGAGCGATTATCTCGCCCCGAAGCAACGTAAGCGCTATCCAAACCCAATTGAGCAGAGTGGTCCCAGTAACCGATTTCTCGACCAATAGCCAACGCCTGCTGATAGACCTCAATCGCTTCTTTGTATTGTCCCGATGCATTATAAGCTTGACCCAACTCCCTCAGAGAGTGAGCTTCTTCCTGGCGGTTACCGAGTTCTCGTGTAATGGCTAACGACTGCTGATGGATCTCAATCGCTTCTCTGTATTGCCCTAAAGAAACGTAAGACCAACCCAAACTCCTTAGCGAGGAGGCTTTCCCTTGGAGATCGCCAATTTCCCGTTGAATTGCTAGCGCCTGTTGATAAAACTCAATTGCCTGCTGATGTTGCCTCAAAGAACTGTAAGCACTACCTAAACTTCCCAGAGAAGTAGCTTCTCCTCGTCGATCGCCGATTTCCCTCGTAATCGTCAACCATTGCTGATAAACCGCAATCGCTTCTTTGTATTGCCCCATCATTTGATAAGTTCTACCAAAATTTTGTAGCAAGTAAGCTTCTCCCCAGCGGTCACTAAGTTCCCGTTGAATTGCTAGCGCCTGTTGATAAAACTCAATTGCCTGTGCCCACTGATGTGGCCCCAAAGAACCATAAGCACTACCTAAACTTCCTAGAGAGTAGGCTTCTCCTTGGCGATCACCAATTTCCCTCGCAATCGTTAACCACTGCTGATAAACTGCAATCGCTTCTTTGTGTTGCCCCATCATTTGATAAGTTCTACCAAAATTCTGTAGCAAGTAAGCTTCTCCCCGGCGCTCACCAAGTTCCCGTTGAATTGCTAGCGCCTGTTTATAAGACTCAATTGCCTGCTGATGAGTTTGATGAGACTCAATTGCCTGCTGATGTTGCCTCAAAGAACCATAAGCACTACCTAAACCTCCCAGAGAGTACGCTTCCCCTCGGCGGTCACCAAGTTCCCGTTGAATTGCTAACGCCTGTTGATAAGACTCAATTGCCTGCTGATATTGCCCCAAATAGCCGTAAGCACCACCTAAACCCATCAGAGAATTGGCTTCTCCTTGGCGATCGCCAATTTCTCTAAAAATGACCAAAGCCTGCTGGGCTGCCTGCAAGGCTTCTTGAAATTGCCCTCTGTTGAATTGTTGGCTTCCCTCTTGGTACAACCGCAATGCCTCAGCTTTTCTGTCTTGAGTCGTTTGCGCCTGTGCTACCAGAGGCTCAAACTTCAAGGTAAGCGGTAAAAGAGGAGACATCAGCGAAAGCAGTAGAGTAGCAGTGGCAAGGCTGAGAGATTTGAGACAGTAGTGCATTGGCAAATTCTCCAGCTGCTGGTTGGTAGATTTGGTCGCTCCATCATCTATATCTTTAAGCTGTTACTCCTTTAAATTGGTTATTAGTCCCAACCAAGATGGTCGCACTACAAGGATTCGGCAATTCTTGACAATCAGGTTTAAATGACGAACAGCTTATCTGAACTGGAGTTATGTAAAAATCTGATTAGTTGCTAGGAGCGTTGCAAAAAAAGTTCTAATACCGCGATCGCATTCTTCACTATTTCATTCAAGTAGTGCGATCGCACTCTCAATTTACTTATTTGTATCAACAAGATAACTTTCTAATTGTGCTGTACGCTGTCTTGTCGTCTCTGCAAGACAACCGCTGTAAATCATCGGTTCCATCGTTCCCCCCTCAACTTCACTTCTCTCAAACGCACAACTGCTATCTCGAAACTTGATCCATGTCTGTTGTGCAGTAATCAGTTTCTGGCGGCGGGAGCTTGTCAACTTTGGCAGGAGTCGCTGGTAAACTTGGTTGAGCCTTCTGTCGGCGGCTTGATAAGACAACCCCGCACAAGCGTTCATTTCTGCTTGAGTTTGAGGATTGTTACAGTTAGGACGTTGAGCTACGTGTACGCCTGTTACATCAGTTGTTGCATCTGCCATTGCTGGGGCGGTGGTGCCTAAACTGATTAGAGTTGCTACACCTACGAGCGCGGGTAATACGGGTAATAACTGACGCATAGCCAAATTTTTAACTCAGTGTAAGTGTAGTCATAACATAACCCAAATGCGATCGCTCTCTTATGGGTGGTCGCGATACGCCTACGTATTTATGCTAACTGTGAATTTGGTTCAGTTTGTACCTAAGCATCATTTGTATAGAAAAAACTTTTTACACTGGTAATTTCCCGATATTGTAGAAATTATTTGTAATAAATCATAAAAAGGTATAACGTCCATGCACGAAAAGCTTGCTGTCCTTAAAGCTTCACTGGTTATCAGTGCTTTCACTACCTTTTCTCTAGCTCTATCTTCTGCCAATGCAGCTATATTGGTCGGCAATACCACAGGTAACAACGTACTGCTCTTTGACGAACAGAGTGGAGCATATCTTGGAGATTTCATCACTTCTGGTAAGGGTGGATTAATTGCACCAGATGACTTGAACTTCGGCCCTGACGGCAACTTTTACGTCTCTAGTGGAAACACTCCTGAAACTTCTGCCATCCTTCGCTACAACGGAAAGACGGGGAAATTTATTGATGTTTTCGCCTCTGGCGGCGGCTTATTTCGTCCTTATGGTAATGCGTTTGGCCCCGATGGTTATCTTTACGTCAGTAGTTTCCTCAGTGACCAAATCCGGCGTTACGACGGAAAAACGGGAGATTTTATTGATGTTTTCGCCTCTGGAAATGGTCAAGCAGGCGGATTAAACGGGCCGAACGGCTTAGTTTTCGGTTCTGATGGCAGCCTCTATGTCACTACTCAGGGTAGTATTGCTGTTAACGGCAATCCCACTTTTCCGGGACTCCCCAGCCAAGTGCTGCGCTTTGATCTGAAAACAAAAACTTCTACGGTATTTATCGAACAGCCAACACCATCACCAGACAGTTTTGGCTTTGTTAGTTTGCTGGGATTAGCTTTTGGTTCTAATGGCGATCTCTTTGTCAGTGATTTCGCTAACGACATCAGACGTTACGACTTGAACACAGGGACGCAGATTGATGTTTTATCAACCAATTACACCGGGACAGTTCCGAGTAGCAATTTCATCGGTAACTTGACCTTTGGCGTTGATGATATTCTCTACACTGTAGGCTTTGACATAAATACTAACTTTGGCACCATCCTCCGTTATGACGGAGTTACAGGAGAACCTTTACCCTCATCGGATAATAATGGCTCTATTTTTGTACCCACCAGTAATAAGTTATTGCGTCCTATCGGTATAGCTTACACTTCGCAGTCGCTTAATATTTCAATTCCAGAACCTGCTACGACGGTTGGCTTATTGACGCTGGGCGCTTTGTTCCCTGCTTGGCGGCGACAACGCCAACGTCAAGTTGTTAAGTAAGTAGGGACGTAACCAAAAATAGCTTTTGAGCGCGATCGCACTTTTTCCCCGGTTCATTTTGCTAGTAGCGATCGCCTCTGTAAATACTATTTCTGGTGTCAGTGACCAAAATCACTCCTAAGGAAGAAGACTGTCACGTTTTTTTCCATGTTTCGATCACCCAAGCTTAAAAATAAATTAACCATATTAGTAATACAGATTTACATACCGTAAATCATCTGGTGAGGGGAAGGGGAGATTGAAATGTTGGAAAAATTTATGGTAGCCGCCACACTGACATTTTCGCTCAACCTGTTTTTAGGACACAGCTGGTCAAATGCTCCCCTGACCTATTCAAAAATCAACTTGCAAGAAACCGCAGATCAAATTGTCAGTCTTTTGCCTCTGGCTAATCATCAGGCTCCCGAAAGTGCCGAGCGATATAATTCTGCACGATAAAGCAGAGAATTCCTTAATGGTTTATGCTGGGGAAAATAGAGCGTTACGGCTGTACGACTCGATATGAAACCCCAAATCGCCGCAACAGCAGCATTATTGGCAACAATTTCCCTAGCAGTTCCCGCAATAGCTGAAGATGTGCAACATCTCAGGCAGCTGTTGGCAACTAAACAATGTCCGCAGTGCAATTTGAGTGGAGCAGGTTTTGCTTTAGCTGACCTGTCGGGAGCAAATCTGAGCGGTGCTGACTTGAGCCGTGCCAACCTAAGTCGTGCTAATTTGAGTGGTGCGAATCTGGCTGGTGCGAACCTGGCTGGAGCTTCATTGTTTGGTGTCAACTTGGCTGGTGCTAACTTGACTGGTGCTAACCTGACTGGCGCTGACCTGAGAGAAAGTTATTTAGTTAATGCCAGTATGGTTAGTGCCAATGTCAACGGTGCTAACTTTCAGGCTGCTGTAGGTATCCCCAACTACGCAGCCACAGCTGAGGAATTCTATACTTGGGGCGTGGTAGAAGGTCAGAAAGGGGATCAAGGAGGAGCGATCGCTCATTTCAATCAGGCTCTAGCTCTTAAACCTCAGTTTGCTGCCGCCTATTTTGCTCGTGGAGTAGCTCGTTATCAAGCAGGCGATCGCCAAGGGGCGGTGCTGGATTCCCAAAGGGCCGCAGAAATTTTTACAGTCCAGGGGAATATGCAGGGCTACCAAACCGCCCAACTTTTCATTAAAGAGATTACTACACCTCCGAAACAACCAGGTAGTGGCGGTGGAAATCTGATGAACTTCCTAGGAGGGATTGGTTCGCTACTACTGCAAATGCTTTTGTAAGTCTTGTGGGGTAGGCTAGGGGCATCGCCCGCCCAATATTCTCAAAGCAGTTTATGACCTTATCCAGCGACTTGTGGCAGACTAATCAAGATTTAGCGCAAGCCTGCCTTAAGCATTCCTTTGTTCAGGGCATTGCTGACGGTACGCTGCCTCAAGAGCGATTTGCCTACTACGTGGGGCAAGATGCTTTTTTCTTAGAAGCTTTTGCCCGTGCCTATAGCATCGCCGCAGCTAAGGCTCCCGACTCTGAGGCATTTAACATCTTCCACACCCTCGCAGGCGGTGTTTTGGATGAGCGTCGCCTGCATCAAGGATATGCGCGAGAGTGGGGAGTAGACTTGGCGGCAGTAGAACCGGGAGCCGCGACGCGCCGTTATACTGATTTTCTGCTGGCTACAGCTTGGGGTTCTAATATTGGCGCGATCGCTGTGGCAATGGCACCCTGTATGCGTCTTTATCTTTTCTTAGGTCAGCAACTCGCTCAAAAGGGGATTCCAGACCATCGATACTCTGACTGGATTCGCACCTACAGCAGCCAAGAATTTGACCATCTGGCTGAAAAGCTGGAAAAGCTAGTTGACCGCTACGCCAGCGCCACAGCATCTGTAACATCAACTTATCGCTATGCTATGTTGTGCGAACGAGACTTTTTTCAAGCGGCATGGGTAGTGGAGTCTTGATAATAATGCCTGCCAACCTAACTCAAGGCTGAGAGGAAAGCTTTTAAATCAATTCAGGTGATATTGTGGCAACCTTTTTAGTTTAGTTAGCACGTTTTAACACACCCGTGCTAACTAATTTGGATCTGATCTTACCAATGTTTTGGCTAACAAAGCTTTTGGCATTTCTTTGTGCGCGAACCAGCAAACTTGGACGAACCAACTTGGGACGTTCTTCAGGTGACTTCAAATACCGATAATGCAAAAACACATCTCGATAGGGAATATTAATATCTTCACCAGCACAAAGCTGTGTAAACTCTGAAGAAGCGATACTCATGTAGTGAATATAAGTAAGCCGACGACCTTTGTCATAAAGCACATGATCTACTACATCAAATTTAGAAGACCAGTGACTACCTGTTGCCTGCTCTAGATCGTGATAAGCGAAGTTGTAGTAGGAAATGCCACTACGTGATACCAGGTAGTTGTACAGCGGTTGATCCGAACCTCGTAATGACATTACTTCCGCTTCACCAGCTTTTAATTTCTCCAATAAATCCGCTAACTCAACAGAATTAAACACCCCTTTTTTAGAAGCAAACCAACCCGCACAGAATATTTGAGATTTTGCTTTTTCTAAGCCGATAGTTTTTTCAATTAGTTTCTCTGCTTCCGGGTTAAAAATATAATCCATATCAGACTTATACTGAAAGTCATTGACTACCCATTCATAATTATCAAGTTTCTGATAAATCTGCTCGATGGGTCCCATTAAAAGAGTATCTGCATCCATATAAATAAACTTATCGAATGCTCCATCAAAACTACATAATTTTCTAACAAAATTCACCCTGCGAACTTCAGGCCAGCCTTTTTTGTGCCAAACTTTCTGAGCTGTTTTGTGAGCTTTCCATGCCTGAGTAATGAAGTCTTCCCAAAAAGCAATAGAGGCTGCGTCATCAAACAGAGTGACATTCTTTCTGGCTGCTACTTCAGCACGAATCTTGTCTAATTGAGTATTGTAAGGAATAACACAAACTGGGATTTCTTTACCAGCATTAAGTTCTATGCTGTTTAAGAGAGCAACCAGCTGGTCATAAACCATATCGTTAGCAAACGTATAGATACCATTTGTCATTGTCTGATCCTTTGCCTAAGTGCGCGTTGCAACAAAAGGAAATAGGCGGAGAAGTTTTCTCTGCCATGCGGGTCTGCCTTCATGTAGATAACGATAATGTTCCCATAAGTCCCAGTATGCACCACCCGGTTTAAGCGGTGTACCTGCCCAATGGAGATATATTAGACGTTTATCCTGATCGTAAAGGACATGGTCTTTCTCCTGAAAGTGTTTAGAACCAGCCCAACTACCAGGCTCTCCTTCTGGAGTTTTAACAAGATTGTAACGTTTGGGAATAAGCTTAAGCACCATGTAGTTGAGAATTGGCTGGTCTGTTACTCCTTGAGTAAAATCGAAATACTCGCGGTGGGTTGCACACTCGCGTAGTATTTCATCCATTTGCTGTTCTGTAATTGCTCCCTTTTTGGAAGCCCAAAGACCACTATTAAAAACGTCTTGAAGTTCCGTTTCAGTAAAGATGTTGTGTTCTTTCACATAGGGGGAAAATATGTTCCGCAAGCCTTCGTTAGCATGATGATAATCGCAACAGATAAAACCTACTTCAGATAGTTTATTTAAGACATCTGAAATCTTATTGAATACGATAATATCAGTATCAATATAAAGAAATTCATCTAACGGGCCGAACCATACCGCTAATTTACGCATTTTATTTGGTAAGGCTAAAAAATCCCGGTCAAATATCTCTCCAATTTTTTTGGTAAATTGATCTATAAACTCTAAGTTAGGAAAAAGCTGAACATTGTGTAATTTGTTGATAGTATCGGCGACTTTCTGATATTCTTCATTAAATGGAATGAGAAAAACGGGTACTTCGGGATCGTAAGAACGAATACTATTAAGGAGCGCAATCGCATTATCGTACACGCGGTCATTAGCAACTATATAAATTCCCCGACTCATACCTGTTCCTCAACGAGTTAGTTTTAATTTATTTAGCACTCTTTTCATCAAACTAGGGCGTGGCTTGTAGTTGTAAGGTACTGGAACACCTGTAAAAACTGGACGTTTCTCCGGTTCATGAAGATAACGATAGTGCAGGAAAATATCTCGATAGGGAAAGTCTATATTTTCTCCTGCACATACCGCTGCTGGGACACGGGGGGAAATTCCAATGTAATGAATGTAAGTCAGTCTTTTGCCCTTATCATAGAGAATATTATCCTTCTCTTCAAATTGTTTAGACGTGACTGTACATCCAGTTACTTCACTTTCAGTCCAATGATGGGCAAAGTTATAAATAGGGATGCCAGACCTCATAAACATATAATTAATAACTGGTTGATCGTGACCGCCAGGTTTAAAAATTTCTGATTCTCCTGCTTGAAGTTGGGAAATTAACCAATCTCTTTGCTCTTGGCTAAAAACTCCCCGCTTCGAGCCATAAAATCCAGAACAAAATATCTCTTTGTTAATTTTTTCTTTATTAAAAACTTCTAATAATTTTTTAGATTTAATATTATAAACATATTCTGGTTGCACATACTGAAAATCATATACTACACAATTATATTCATCTAATTTATCAAAAACAAAATCTAGTGATTTCATCACTAGTGTATCCGCATCCATATAGATAAATTTGTCAAAAGGTCCATCGAATGCACAAAATCGTCGATGAGCGCCATAAAGCCTTTTGCTCCGATCCATTTTATCAGGACGAACTCTTTGCATGAATTCATCCCAGCGCTGAATTGATTCTGTATCGTCGTAAAGAAAAACGTTTGGTCGCTTGGAAATTTCAGCGCTAATCATCTCTGTATGCTCATCAAACGGATAAATACAGACAGGAGTTTCGGGACCTAGTACGACCTCAATGCTATTGAGCAAAGCAACTATTTGGTCGTAAACCCTGTCATTACCCAGTGTGCAAATACCATTCATAGTGACTAAGTAAGAATCAGGTTTTTAATCTACAGAGCTTTGTCTACAAATTTCGAAAGCCAGTTTAGCAGATTTAATTCATGCAAGATGATTTGTCGTGCCTCAGCGATCGCTTCCTTAGCCTCATACCAAGCATCAGGTGTCGCTATCACTTCCTTAATATACCCTATCCCTTTTTCATCCAAACTGGGCAGTCTCAGGAAGCTTCCCGGTGGTAATAATTTATCAGCAGCAGGGCCACCATAGTAGATTGGTAAACACCACGCCAAAATAGCATCCCACAGCTTTTCACTCACATACCAATTATTATCGGCATAGTTTTCTACAGCCAGATTGTAGTAGTAGGGTGCGGTAACGTTCCATTTATTATTAACTTGTCCATATCCACCCGCCCACTCAGGTAAATTGCGCCCATACAAGTCAAAGTCTAAACGGTTTTCTCGTAAGAGCTTCAAAAAAGCCAAACGCTTGCGATGATTACCAGTTCGGTCGATACCAGAAGTTATCCAGCAGCACGGGCGCTCCTTTTCTGGCGCACCCATCTCATTCAGATCTCGGAAGGAATTTGCATGATACCAAATGGCAGGCATATAATCAGGATTTGGCGCAAAGTCATCCGGCCCTGAGACATAGCCACAGTATAGCTGAGCATTTTGGTATTCAGCAATTCTTCTCTGTTCTTTTTCAGGGAAGGGCGGCTCCCGCACCAGAGAAACTATGCGTTCTTTGGGAACTCCCCGCAGCAATTTGAGCATATCTTGTTCGCTGTTTCCCTGCTGCTTTTTAGAGCGACTAAAGATTCCCCACCCCGGCTTCTTTTGGGATAAATTAGGGAAATCATTAAAATTGTACAGCAGTAAAAAGTCTGGCTCTGTTGCTGGTGCCAGCATTTGAATGCTACCCCAAGCTCCTAAAGAATGTGGAGTTTGTTGCCACAACCAATCTCTTTGGTTAAGACTTGAGTAGCTGCTAAGCATCCCCACAATTTTTCTACTCATAAAGTTACCTTCCTAGCTAATTAACTGGGGATGGACGCATAGAATCGTCTACGTAGTTTAGAATTTTGGCAATTCTATTTTCCCACGAGAACTGCCTCACAAAATCTATGCTGTTTGAATATCCGTCGGGTTTTCTGGGATGGGTTTCCAAAACTTGTTTAAGGCATTGGGCAAATTGAGTGGGACGATCTGGTTCGCACCAAAGCGTGATCGCATTGGTAGATTTAAATTCTATCAACGATGGAATTTCTGTGGCTACGATGGGAGTACCAGATGCCATGTAATCAAAAAGTTTGAGTGGAGACGTGAAAGTTGCCGCTTCACCGGAACAGTGAGGGTGCGCCAAGATATCAGCAGCTTGGAGTAAAGTAGCTAACTCATTTTGCGGTAAGTAGCCTAAAAAAGTGACGTTTTGTGTTTCCTTTTCCTTGGTTAGCTGCTGATAAGCTTGTACTTGTGACTCATTACCACCAGCGATCGTAAACTGAATCTGTGGTAATTGCTTGGCAACATCTATCAGCAGATCAACGCCCTTAAATTTGTTCACTGCGCCTGAATAGACAACTAAATGCTGGCATCCATTCACTAGCAGTTTCTGTCGCCATTCCTGAGCCCCTTCTGGCTGCCTGAGGAGAAATACTTGATTAAATCCATTATGAAGTTTAATTACTTTATCCGGTGGCATTCCATTTTGGATCATACTTTCACGGACTGTATCCACCACTGTCACTGCAATTTGAAATAGGGGATGACGAACAATTTCTGGCTCAAATTGCTTGGCGTTGTGATGGTGATGTTCGTAAATTGCTGGAATACCCTGTTTTATAGCCGCCTTCACAAAGTTCCAATCTCGCGTGTGTACGAGCTGAGTAGACGGCTGGATATGAAAAGGGAAATAATACTTCGACACTGCTGTGCTGGAGTTATTCCACTTTCCACCTCTTGGAGAAAGGGGCCACGGCATCGGCAGAGGTGCGACTTTTAACTTGTCTTGAAGATTATAAAATCTTGCCAATTCTGACGTTGGTGTTTGTGGACGAAAGGGATAAAATAACTCGAATGGATTGGAAGAGTCTTCTCTATTACGAAGATAAACTAAAACTGTTGAGTAACCTAAGTTGGCGGCTGCATTAGCAGAATGGGCAACTTGAACTAGGTGAGCTGCATTAGGTTGAGGTAATACATTTCTAGTAAAGAATATATAGTGTTTGGTCATGGGCGCTTTAAAAACTATTCCTTCAAATTAAAGGGAAGCCATTGTTATTTAAGCGGCAGATTAGCGCTATTTTCAAAAAACTCGATGGTATTGAGAATGCTGATGGCTGAGCTATAAGATTCTTCAAGTAATTCATTTTGCTCTTCGGGAGTATCTACTAGTTCGTCAGCCAGTAAACGCAGGGAACCAATTATAGAGTTAAGGCGGGTACGAGCTTCGTAAGAAAGACGATTACGGATTTCTTCATGGTAGGTGGATATACCTTGAGGCTGTTGAGAGAATTGCATTTCGTACAGACGCGCATAGAAGCCGCCTTTACTTAAAAGCTCTCTATGCGTCCCCACTTCCACAACACGTCCTTTATCTAGCACAGCAATTTGATTGGCTTTTTGCACAGTCGAGAGGCGGTGAGCAATCACGAGCGTAGTCCGCGAACGGCTCAACTCCTCGATTGCTGCTTGTACAAGGCGTTCAGAAACAGTATCTAACGCACTTGTTGCTTCATCAAGAATTAAGATATCTGGGTCTTGCACTAAAGCGCGAGCGATCGCAAGGCGTTGGCGTTGACCTCCAGAGAGCAGAACACCGCGATCGCCTATGAGAGTATCAAATCCTTTTGGCAATCCCATAATAAATTCATAAGCATTTGCTCGTTTCGCTGCGGCGGTAACTTCTTCGTCCGTGGCATCTGGCCGGGCATAAGCAATATTATTGCGAACCGTGGTATTGAACAGAAACGTATCCTGGCTAACAATCCCCATTTCCCTTCGGAGAGTCTTGACGTCGAACTCACGCAAGTCAGTTCCGTCTATATTTATGCTCCCTATCGTTGGGTCATAAAATCGCGGTAAAAGGTCAGCCAAAGTTGACTTCCCAGCACCCGATGACCCCACCAAAGCCAAAGTTGTTCCCTTCGGCAGGTACAAATCAACGTCCTTTAGTACCATATCCGCCTGACTGGGGTAGCCAAAAGATATCTGATTGAAATGAATCCCTTCTTGCAAAGGTTTGTAAGTTACAGAACCGTTGCCCATGAACGGCTTATTATCTCGGCGCAAGAAGTCATTAGCTATCTCTACACTAGCAGCGCTATTGGCTAAAGCTCCCCGTGCGCTATTTAACTGTGTAATAAAGGGCAGTAACCGGAAAAGCAACAATAAGTAAGTCAGTAGCACTGCCGAAAGAGATTCAATCTCATCAGCAAAGAAAGTCCGCCCAAGAAAGACGATCGCAATCAAACCAACAATACCAGTAACCTCGCTAACTGGGCCGATAGCCGCCGAGTTTGCCTGAGATTGGAAATCAGCTTTTTCGCGAGCACGAATTAATTCATGAATTCTTTGATACTCTCTGGCTTCGTTCCCTGTTGCCTTAACCAGGCGAATCCCACTAAGTGCTTCTAGTACAGAGATAGAATAACTTTTAGACATCTCTGAGAGCTGCTTGCCAAAATACTTAGCACGGGAAATCGAGTATTGATTAACTACCGCAACTACAGCTAGTAAAACTGTTGAAGCCAGCGTCAGTTGCCAGGAGATAGCTAGCAGCAAAGCCACAAACACCAACACTGTAATTACGGTTATTACCATTTTGAGTGCGGTGCTAATTGCCGTAGCAGCCCGACTGACTTCTCCACCCAAACGATTTATCAGATCGCCGACTTTCGCCTGGGAGTAAAAATCTAAGTCCACCTCTAGCAACATCTGCACTCCTGCTTCCCGGAGGTCGGAGGTGAGGGCCCGCGACAGAGAACTCGATACTAACGAACTGCCATAGGTCGCAAGGTTTTTCAAAACAATGATCGCCACAATAGCAGCTGCCATTACTATCAGCCGATAGTCGCTAGGAACTCCATCAAAGGGCGACATAATAAACTTAAGAATCGGTGGCCCGCTCTTTAAATCTATTTGTTGACCTAAAAAATTCAAAATTATAGGTGCAATTAGGGCTGTACTCACCCCGTTAAACAATCCCCCAGAAAAGCCCAAAATAATCGTTAGGACAATCCAAGCAGGATATCGGCGAGCAAATTTTAGGAGTAGCTTACTTGAAGACATACAGCCCTTCCTGCTACAAAGTTACTGGTAATCAAAAGAGACACTTGATTTATTCTCTAACCGTCTGACCAAAACCCAATTTATAAATTATTGTTAAGTATATTCAGATGTTCCTTTTAGACTCAACAAGGTTGATTGACTATAAATTGGCAATTACCTGTGAGAGTATACTTGCCATTGCACCAATACTGTACGATTCTACACATCTTTCTCTTGCCCGTTTTCCTTGCTGCTGAGCTTCTTGTAAATACTGGAACATCCATTGGATCTTTTCGGCGATTTGGTTCTGGCAACTGGGATCGACAAGATAACCAGTTACACCTAAAATTTCTGGAATATCTCCAACTCGTGTAGCTAAAACAGGTTTAGCCATTGCCATACCATCTGTCAATTTCAGAGGAAACTGGGCGCGAGTTGGAGGAGTGTCTCTTGGTGGAACAACTACGATGTGAGCTGCGGCTACTATCTCAGAAATGACCGTCGCTCTGACTAAAACAGGATACCGTAGCGCGAATTTTAGAACTAACTTATTAAAATTTGAAAACATACTTTCTTTTCTGCTACGAAGTGAGCCCCACTTGATTGATGATTTAAACTTTTCCAGCTAGTTGCAAGTTTTTAATCACATCAGATAGTATAGCTGCCATTGTATCAGTGCTATAATAATTTATACATCTTTCCCTCGCTTTCATGCCCTGCTGATTTGCTTCATCTAAATGCCCGAATATCCATTGGATTTTTTCAGCAATTTCTTCCGGAGATTCGGGAGTAACTAGATAACCTGTGCCGCCTAAAATCTCTGGAATATCGCCAACGTAAGTAGACAGAATTGGCTTTGCCATTGCCATCCCATCTGTTAGTTTGAGCGGGAACTGAGCTTGCGCAGCAGGGGTATCTCGTTGGGGAACAACCACAATATGGGCAGCGGCTACCACAGCAGGCATTTCTGAAACTGGGTATTTTGGTAGTTTGATAATCCAACGCCCCCACTGCTGCATCAATTGATTATCGTAGGCATCGTATGGACTTCCCCCAACAATTACAAGTCTAATGTCTGGCTGATTTAGCACATCTAGTGCCGCTAAGACATCTTCAAGACCTTTGTACGGTCGTGGCGCTCCAGGAAACATTAAAATACGGTAGCCTGCGAGGCCATAACGGATTCTACTTGCCTCGGAATCGAATTGGCTGGGATCGAAAAGAGTAGTATCTTTACCATTCGGTAAATACACACCTCCAAAGCGTTCTTTCAAGAATTGAGTATGTAATGTAATGGTATCTGCATAAAATACCAAGCTTTCTAACCACTTTAAATAAAGAGGGTGATCTGGATATCTTAATGCCCCATCAGGCTTAAAAGTATCTCTATAAAATTGCTTTAAACCGGGACGATATTTCCATTGTTCGCCGCCATGCCAACTGAGTTCCCAGTCATCTATATCTAAAATAACAGGACGACGAGCTGTTAGCTTTTTGATGATAGATAATCCAAAGCTTGTAGGTTTCAGCTTTACGGCGTATATAATATCTCCATCAATTTGTTTGATAACTTTTTGAGCGGCTTTTATAAAGCCTGAGTGATAGGCGCATGGAATGGCAACAATTGGGATTTTTGATTGAGAAACTTCTGGTGATTCATCGCCAAAAACAAAGCCAAAAATTTTTACTTCATGGTTCAGTTTCTTTAAGGCTTCATATAGCAAAAATGTGCGTACAGCCCCCCCCCATCTTCCTGCCCCACTAGCGGATAAATCGCTAACAACTAATGAAATTTTTAATTTTTTGTCTTGCTGTAAATCCACAAATTTTAAGTTATTTTAGCTAGTTGAACATAGATTGAGCGAGTTATAGTACAGTCTAATAAAAAAAAACTAAGTTAATGCTATCTAGAAATCGGCTTCATTCTTCATTAGTATAATCGGTGAATCTGGAACATCAACAGAAAAGTAGGATGGGTGTACGGCAGAAAGCTCCAATCGTAAATAAATCAAGCCAGCAGGGGTTCGTTGTCTTTTCGTCATCCCCTGCTGCTAAGAAAGGGATTGAAGAAGGTCTAGTCCACAAACTTTAGATGACCTGTCTGAATTTCGTCAAATATACGATTAATTTGGCGACGTTCTCCATCGGTAACATTGTAATCAGAGAGGATGGCGGTTGTCAGCTGAAGATGCTCGTTAAGGCTGAGTTGACCAGATGAAAGGATGCGATCTACCATGTGCTGAATTTGCTCTTTTGGCTGACGATCTCGTGTCCATGCCATAGGTGGTTGGTCACTCCTGGTTTAAGGCAATGTAGCGCTTTATTGTCTATTTAAGATTATCTGTCTCATATTGGTTGGCATTTAGCTAAAGTTACTGCAAGAATAATGTAAAGAAATGATAAATTTTATGCCACGATGGGATAATTGCTCATAAACAGGGAGTGTTGAATGCAGGTTCAACGAATTCCGGCACTTTCGGACAACTACATTTTTCTGCTGCACGATCCGATTCAGAAAATAGCAGCAGTGGTAGACCCAGCCCAAGCGCAGCCTGTGCTGCGGCACCTCGAAGAAATTGACACTGAGTTGGTAGCGATTTTTAATACTCACCATCATAGCGATCATGTGGGCGGAAACCAGCAGCTTTTGCAGCATTTTTCTGGTGTCTGCGTGTATGGAGGTGCTGAGGACAAGGGTAGAATTCCGGGGCAACAGGTGTTTTTGCAGGAAGGCTCGCAGGTAGAATTTGCTGGTAGAGTCGGCGAAGTTTTCTTTGTTCCGGGGCATACCCGCGCCCACATTGCCTACTACTTTCCCCCAGCAACAACCGAAGATCCGGGAGAATTATTCTGTGGCGACACCCTTTTTGCTGGAGGCTGCGGCAGACTGTTTGAAGGCACGCCAACTCAAATGGTGTCTAGCTTGGGCAAATTGCGGGCTTTACCCGATAACACGCGAGTTTGGTGCGCCCATGAATACACCCTAAAAAATCTTGAATTTGCCTTAAGTGTAGATGGCGAAAACCCAGAATTACAAGCTCGGTGGACTCAAGTAAAAGCTGCCCGTAGCCGTTCTGAGGCGACAATTCCATCCCAACTTGGCATAGAAAAGCGTACTAATCCATTTTTGCGGTGGGACGCTCCTGTGCTGCAATCAGCAGTGAAAAGTCTAGACCCTCTGCAGACTTTTGCCAGGCTACGGGGGATGAAGGATCGGTTTTAGATTAAAAGATTGCGATCGCTCACTATCTTTTTGTAAGATGGAGTGTTCTAGCTTATCATTACTCCTTCTGTTTTCTGTAGCAGAAAAAAGATTATGGCGAAACGTGTGCAATTAGTTTTGAATCAAGATGTCAGCAAGCTGGGAAAATCTGGCGATTTAGTAGAAGTCGCTCCCGGCTATGCCCGGAATTACCTAATTCCCCAAAAAATGGGAGTTCCTGCCACTCCCGGCTTGCTCAAGCAAGTCGAACGGCGTAGAGAAAAAGAGCGGCAGCGCCTTTTGGAAGAGAAGCAGGTAGCTACACAGCTGAAGACGGCTATAGAGGCTGTGGGCAGCTTCACCATTGCTAAGCAGGTAGGTGAAGAAAACGCCATCTTTGGTACTGTCACGGCTCCAGAAGTGGCAACAGCCATCCAACAAGCCACTGGTAAGGAAGTCGATCGGCGGAATATCAGCCTCCCCGATATCGGAGAGACAGGCACCTACAAGGCAGAAATAAAATTACACCCGGAAATCACAGCGGTTGTACAAATTCAGGTTGTGGCTAGCTAAGCGTAGTGCAGAGACGTTGAAGACGTTGCATACAACGTCTCTACAGTTTCCGCGTGGGTAGAAGCAGTTTTTTTCAGTCAAAAAAAGGGGGTTGGGTGTCGGAGCGCAGCGACTACTCAACCCCCATTATCATAGTCGTGGCTGCTCCTTGTTAAAACGACCTCTGTTATGGCTCACGAACTGAATTTTCATTCTTCAAGCGATCGCCTTCCACCCCAAAACCTCGACGCTGAAGAAAGCATCTTGGGAGGCATTTTGCTAGACCCAGAAGCCATCGGTCGAGTAACTGACTTGCTTGTGCCAGAGGCGTTTTCTCTCATCGCTCACAAAGAGATTTACCGATCCGCCCTTACCCTCCACAGCCAAGGTAAACCCACCGACTTAATGAGCGTTACCAGTTGGCTGTATGACAGAGGGTTGCTGGAGAAGGTTGGCGGACAAACAAAGTTAGCTCAACTGGTGGATCGCACGGTTTCAGCCGTCAACATCGACCAGTACGCGGCGCTGGTGATAGATAAGTACCTGCGCCGTAAGTTAATCCAAGCAGGCGGCGAGATTGCTCAGTTGGGTTACGAGACGACTACGGAGTTGGAAATTATCCTCGACCAGGCGGAACAGAAAGTTTTCAGCCTGACTCAAGATCGTCCTCAGCAGGGTCTGGTTCCTATTTCCGACACGCTGATAAATACATTTCAGGATATTGAAACTCGCCATCAGGATCTAGCGTTACCCGGTCTTACCTGTGGCTATTATGACCTCGACGCGATGACTGGCGGCTTTCAGCGTTCCGATCTGATTATCGTGGCGGGTAGACCGTCAATGGGAAAAACAGCTATCTGCTTAAATATTGCTCGCAATATCGCTGAGTTTCATAAGTTGCCAGTAGCTGTTTTTAGCTTAGAAATGTCGAAAGAACAGCTGGTGCAGCGGATGCTTGCTAGTGAGGCTGAGATTGAAAGTAACCATTTGCGCGCTGGGCGAGTTGCACAAAATCAGTGGGAACGTTTAAGTCGCGCCCTTGGCACTCTTTCGGAGATGCCAATTTTTATTGATGATACGCCGAATATGACTGTGATGCAGATGCGATCGCAAGCTCGTCGTCTTCAAGCAGAACAGCGTGGCGAGTTGGGCTTAATTCTGCTGGATTACTTGCAATTGATGGAAGGCGGCGGTGACAATCGGGTGCAAGAGCTGTCAAAAATTACCCGAAGTCTCAAAGGTTTAGCTCGCGAACTCAGCGTCCCAATTATCGCTTTATCCCAGCTGAGTCGAGGTGTAGAAGCTCGTAATAATAAACGCCCAATGATGTCTGATTTGAGAGAATCGGGGTCGATCGAACAGGACGCGGATTTAATTATGATGTTATATCGCGAAGAGTATTACCAACCCGATACACCAGATCGAGGTATTGCTGAGGTAATTATTTCTAAACATCGAAATGGTCCGACGGGAACCATAAAGTTATTATTTGATCCGCAATTTACCCGTTTCCGAAATCTCGCCTCTTCTAATCGGGGATGATTCAATAAATTGGTATATACAAAGCAAAAACCCGGTTTACTTTGAAACCGGGTTCCGTCAGATTTATTTAGCTAATTTTCAGCAGTTCTACATCGAAAATCAGCGTAGCATTGGGAGGAATCACGCCACCTGCACCGCGAGATCCATAACCCAATTCTGGGGGAATAATTAACTGGCGACGACTACCAACTTTCATGGTACTGAGTCCTTCATCCCAGCCTTTGATTACCTGTCCGACACCGAGTTTGAAGGAGAAGGGTTGATTGCGATCGCGGGAACTATCAAACTTTGTGCCATCCTCTAAAGTGCCAGTATAATGCACTACAACTGTCTGACCAGTTTTTGGAGTCGCACCGTCGCCTTCTTTTAACTCAATATACTTGAGACCAGAGGGCGTTGTCGTAACCTTCTCGTCACTTTCTGGGTTGGTATTCATCGTTATAAGCCTTGTACTGTCAACATCTGGGTTATTGCTTGGGGTTTGTGTAACTGTAGGTGAGGAGTAATTTAGCTCGGAAGCGATCGCCTCTTGTGGAGAGTTGCTAACTTGAGCCAATATTATCACCAACACGCAGGCAAACATGACCCCGACGCTGATTAAAATCTCTCTCAAAATCTTTCCTCCATACCTTTAAGACTTCAAAATTTTAGATTTTGCAAAGGTCGAACTTCCTTTGCTGCCAATGGCATTGTATAGGCACGAAGCACTATTGATTTTAGATTCAATCCAAAATCCAAAATCCAAAATCGACCAAATTTTAGATTTTGCAAAGCTCGAAGTTCCTTTGCTGCCGATGCCATAGTATAGGCACGAAGCAGTACTGATTTTAGATTCAATCAAAATCCAAAATCCAAAATCCAAAATCGATTGTCCAGTTGGATTCTCAAATCCTATCAGCTTTTATCACCGCCACAGCTTATTTTCCATGTCACGCACCTGACGTTCCAACCTGTCGATGCGTCCCCGCAATTCATCCATTTCCGACTGGCGGGGAACTCCCAGATCCTGCAACATATTACGCATCTGCCGTTGCATCTGTACTTCCAAGTTACCCTGATCTGACTTGATTTGCTGCATCAAATCATCCACAAGCCCTTTGGCTTGTTCAGGGTTGATCTTGCCTTCCTTAACCCATTCATCGCTAACTTCCCGAATTTTCTCTGCTGCCATAGATGTCGTACCCACACCGAGCATCAGTAGCTGCTTGAGCCAGTTGTTATTATCCATAGTGCCTTCTTGTCACCTGTCGCTCTCAAAAAGCGGCTGAACCTAGACGATAAAACAATGTTGTTTCGTCTATTTTCCGCCTACAGTTCTATTCTGTGACATTCTCTCGACAACTGCTGCCTACCTGACACGCTTTGATAATGGCAAAATTACATAAGGCAGATTCAAAGCTATTTATACTCGCAAAGAAGCGATCGCAAGACCCAAATGGTTATCGAGTGGCTGAAGATAGAAGTCCCCCCCGAAATCCGAGAAAAATACATCCAGAAGGATGCCGAAATCTGGACGGCGTTTCTCGCCACCTGTCCGGGGTTTCTCGGTAAAGAAGTTTGGCTCAATCCTAACGATCCAACAGCGGTTACTCTGGTGATTCGCTGGGAGACACGCGAACATTGGAAATCCATTAGCTCAGAACGCTTGCAACAGGTTGAGGAGCAATTTGATCAAGCGATGGGATATAGCTATCCAATTATTGATTCAGCGGAGTATCAAGTCCGAAAGTTTCCCCAAGTTTAAACTGAGATTTAGGGCAATACTTTTCGGTTGATGGTGTCCAGCCTTTGGAGATCACCCCAATGCCCCTTTTTAAGGGAGGCTAGGGGGATCTAGCCCTAGCCCAGAAGTATTTGGTCTTTTTCTAGATTAAAAATAACTTTGTTGCGATAAATGCCGACTTGTCCCAAGTGCCATCAACTAATTAAAGCTGAAGCAACTACCTGTCCCTATTGTCGCTGTGAGCTGAAAGCCTACGGTCATCCTGGCATACCCTTACACCGAGCGACTGGGGAAGAGTATCTGTGCGACACCTGCACTTACCACGAAGACGATACTTGTACCTTTGCCAAGCGCCCTTATGCAAAAGAGTGTACGCTTTATAGCGATCGCTCTCAACAATTTGACAAAACGACCACAAAGCGCTATGGACTCGGCTGGCGGCACTCGCTTCAGCTTTGGTGCCAACGCAACCAGGGTTTGCTTATGTTCTCAGGTCTGATTGGTGTGAGTTTATTGGTAGCCTTCTATGCCACCAGGGGACGCTAGACAACTTCAGCAGTCACGGTAGTTTCTATCTCCTGTGTTCCTTCCATTAGTTGCAAGCCCTCAACTGTTGTCGCTTCTTTAAAAACAGCTAAATCAAACCAAAAAGTTGTACCTACGCCAACTTCACTCACCAAGTGGACAGTGGTGTGATGCTTTTCAATGATATTTCTGACAATAGAAAGTCCCAGACCAGTGCCTTCGAGGGTATGAACCCGATTTTCCACCCGGAAAAACCGATCGAAGATTGCCTGTTGGTCTTCTTGATCAATACCAATTCCCGTATCAGAGACTTCAATCCGCACTAATTGGGGGCGATTTTGAGAATGTGAGGAAGCGATCGCGCTTTTGGTGATTCTTGGCTCCAGCAGGTAGGCGCGAATTGCCACCCGTCCCCCTGGCTGAGTAAACTTCAGCCCATTGCCGACCAAATTGGCAAATATTTGCAGCAACAAATCGTAATTGCCCAACACAGGCGGCAAATCTTTTTGAATCTCTTGCAGCAGTTCAATTTCTTTATCGCGTGCATTCAACTGGTAAGTACGCAGCGTTTGCTCCACAGCTTGGGCAATGTCTACTGCATCAAAGTGATAGCGCTTGTGTGATTCCAGCCGCGATAAATCCAGGACATCATTTACCAGACGAGTCAGGCGGTCTGTTTCCCGATTGGCAGTATCTAAGAACTCCCGCCGCTCCTCGTGACTTAAATCTTCACCGTATTCGTGGAGGGTTTCAATAAAAGATTTGATGTTGAAAAGAGGCGTTCTCAATTCGTGAGAGACATTACTAATAAACTGGCTTTTTGCCTCGTTCAGTTCTACCTCGCGAGTAATATCCTGCACCGTCATCGCAATTCCCTTGATGCTCTCCCGATACTGGTCGAGAACCGTTGTCAGGAGAATCCGAACCGTGCGGTCTGCGGGTTGGCACAGCGTCACCCGAAACTCGGCGCTATCGCATTCGCCAGCAGCGATTTGATACAGCGGTCGCGTCAGCTCCACTTGTACAGGTGCTGGGAGGTAATGCAGAACGTTACTTCCCACTACATTAACGCCATCCCAACCAAAAATGCGTCGCGCCGTCGAGTTGACTAATATCGCGTGAAAATTGGTATCTAGCAGCACCGCTCCATCTGCGATAGTAGAAACCAACGTCTCTAACTTGGCTTTTTCAGCCGTTAGCTCCTCGATATTTTGCTCTTCATAACGCTCTAGCCGCTCTGCCATCTCGTTGAAACTGTAAATCAGTTCTTTGAGTTCGCCTCCCTGCGGCAAGTCGATTCGCTGCTTGAAGTTACCAGCGGCAATATTTTTTACCCCGACAAGAAGTTCTCTAATTGGCTGAGTAATTGTCAGGGCGTTAATAACAGCGCCTAAAATCACCATCACCCAGATGGAAATGAAAACCGCAATCGTCACATCCCTGGTCAGATGGGAAGAGGCAACCACTGTAGGATTGGCGTTAATGCCAATTGCCAAAACGCCCAAGTGTTTGCCGTCGTGCATCAAGGGAACGAAAACATCTGTGACTTCCCCATCGGGAGTTATGTGCTGCCGCACCATTGGCAACTCGGAATTATCGGCATAATCCTCTGGGAGTTGAATCCGTCGCTGAATGGTGAGGGAATTTTGTACCTCAGATTCAGAGAAAGGAATGCCAAAATAGATTTTGCCATCTGCGTCAGCGTAGATCATATAACGGACGCTGGAGGTGCTGCTATAGAAGCGGTGGGAAAAGCGAGCCACCTCAGTTAGATTGTTTTCTGCAATCTGAGGCGTGACATTAGCCGCCAGCAACAGACCCAAGTCGCGCCCGAAGCGAGTGTCATTGAGTCGGGCATCCTGCTGAATCGTATTCACTGCCCAGAAGGTCAGACCACTCATCACCAAGGAGACGACTAAGGTAGCAGCCGCCATCAGACGGGTCTGGAGGGTAAACTCCGACCACCAATGAGCTAGAATTTCTCGAATGGTTTTCAGTAGAGCCAGCAAGGTAGGGCTAGGGGCTAGATGAATTTAAAATCGAAAATTAAAAATTTTTCTAGAATTTTTAATTTTGCCTTTTTATTTTTTTGTTTTACTCTACCTATCCGAGCCTTATTGACTTGAGACAAGGAGAAACAGAGGCGGAATTTCCCGTCTGTGTGGTAGTTACAAACAATTCTACACGCTTCCCCTAGCTTCTAGGTTTTATTCCCTGGTCGAGCTGGCTGTAGTGACGCGATAGCCTATATCGCGGCGATAGTACATCCCCTCAAACTGAATGCAATTGATAGCGGCGTAGGCTAAAGCGATCGCATTATCAAAATTCTCCCCAACTGCCGTCACGCCCAACACCCTACCGCCATCTGTCACCACCTGTTGCTGTCGCCTACTCGTACCAGCATGGAATACAGTGGCTCCCATTGCCTCAGCTTGCTCAATGCCAGTAATTTCCTGACCTTTTTTATAGGTTTCGGGATAACCACCCGCCGCCACGACGACGCAGGCAGCGACTCCAGATTTCCAGACAATCGGCGGCTGCTGAGCCAATTTCCGTTGGCTACAGGCAACCAGCAAGTCTTCTAGGGGTGTTTCTAACAAAGGCAGGATCGCCTGAGTTTCGGGATCGCCAAAGCGACAGTTGAATTCCAGAACTTTTGGATCGCCTTCGGGGGTAATCATCAACCCAGCATAGAGAACACCTCGGTAATCAATGCCCCTTGTTTTCAACGCTGCGATTGTTGGCTCCAAAATTTCCTGATGTACTCGTTTGGATAGCTCTGGTGTCATAATCGGAGCTGGACAATAAGCTCCCATACCGCCTGTATTGGCCCCAGTATCGCCCTCGCCAATCCGTTTATGATCCTGAGCTGGGAGCAACGGACGAATCGTCAAGCCATCCGTGAGAGCTAAAACGGAGACTTCCTGCCCCGTCAAACACTCTTCAATCACAACGGTCTTCACCTTACTCTGGAATAAATCCTGAATTGCCGCTAGTGCCTCCTCAACACTTGCGGCAACTGTGACACCCTTGCCAGCTGCCAACCCATCTGCCTTGACAACAATCGGCGCACCCTGTTCTGTCACATAAGCTTTTGCCGCCTCTAACTCAGTAAAAACAGCCGATCTCGCCGTCGGGATGCCCGCTTCGTCCATCAAAGCCTTTGCCCAAGACTTACTCGCTTCAATTTGCGCTCCCTCTTTCGTAGGACCAAACACTTTGACGTGTTGGCTTTGGAGGTAATTTGTAATTCCTAAAGCCAGCGGCACTTCTGGCCCCACAACCACCAGAGAGATGTTGTGAACCTGGGCAAATCGTCCTATTCCCTCAAAATCATCAACACTCAAGGCGAGATTCTGGCAACGCTCCAGAGCCGCTGTAGCGCCGTTACCGGGAATACACACCACCTGCCGAATACTTTGGGATTGCAGCAGTTTCCATGCGAGGGCGTGTTCTCTAGCCCCATTGCCCACCACCAAAACCTTCACTATAGCCTCTCGCTCCTGAAGATTGAACTTTTTTCACTATTGCTGGTATTGCAGGCTTTACGCCCGCCCTGCAAGGGGCAGCGCCTCAATCCAGCCGCTTGTTCTCAGTGACGATTTAACTCCTGAAACGGATAAATCTAAAGTTGAAATCGTATAAGTCAAGCAAATGCACTCCATTATGCCACGCAATTACCAATGGTTCATGGTTTAATGGCACTGACGCCAGCAGAAGAGGAAATAAATTTCCGGCTTAAAGCTAAAGCTTATAAGTAGTAGCGCTTCTAGGCTAAAATGCTGGGTTGATAAAATCCGCCAAATCAAAATTTTCCAAAATTATAGGCATTGCTTTACCCAACAAATTAGGCTTGTCGCACTACTACGCTCACTTGGGGATGTTTAGCTCACAGTGAACCGTATTGGAACCATCAACTATCAGCAATGAGTTGCAACTATTGCCATTGTTCTAGTTCTGCCAGCCAGTTTCGTAGTAGAGAACTTAGCTGAACGCGACGGGTTTCAAAGTTAGCAGCAATTGAGATAAAAGCAATGCCGACTAGCAAGCCTATAACCCATTTAAAGAAAGGATAGTCGAAGATAAAAATGACCAACTGGTAAAAAACAGTCAGTAAAAAAGTTGCTGTACCGACGTAAAGAAAAGCCCGCACTCTTAAAGCCAATCCTGCAAAGATGGCAATTATACTCAAAATTCCGGGCTGTATGCCTGTTTTTTGATGTAGCAAAAATGCCGCCACACAAATTACGCCAGTACCGAGTAACCGGAGGTTGTGGCGAGTTTGGCTTTGAGTTGGCAACTTCAGGTTGGGATCGATTTGGGCAATATAAAGCAGGGATAATCCGATTGGTGTGATGTACCAGAGGGCATCGGTGAGTCGTAGGTCGAAAAACCACCGGAAAATAGCCCAATCAAGTAATGCCGCAGTCAGATAGGTAAACCGGATTTGCTTTGTTAGCTTTGCGAGTAAGACATAAAACGCGGCTACGATTAGTAAGCCAATTGGGGGAATGTCTAATCTGCTTTCCCAGAGCATAATTAGGGGTAGGATGTATGCGGCTTGCTGCCAGGGTCGTTTGGGCCATCCCCACCTTTCCCAAGGTAAAGCGTAGAGAAGATAAGCCCAAATGCAGGATATTGGGGCTTTCCAGGGAAGTAATGTCCCTGCCCATAGCTGTCCGATGGCTGTATAAATCCAAAAGATTCGGATACCAGCGATTTGTAATAAACCCAAATAAACCCAGGTTTCTGCTGTGCTGATCCGCCCAGCCACAGTTGGTAAGGGGGGATCTAGGGGCGATCGCTTACCCTGATAGATGGCATACCTGATCAAAAATAAGCCAATGCCTAATCCTAGAAGGCGGTTAATTTCAATGGGAGTAGCAATGGCTGATAATAATAAGGCGCTACTCCAAGCCCAGTGCAGATGTGATACAACTTTCAGTTCTTGGGCGGTAAGGCGTAAGTAATTTATCAGCAACGGGGAGAGGACACGATAAGCATACATGATGCTGGTGCCGAGGGCGGACATGGCAATCAAGCCATCGCCCAAGCCTCCTCCTGATGCTTGTAGGAGTTGATAGAAGAGGAGTTCGTATGCAGAAATTGATACTCCAAGTAATCCTAAGTAGACTAGGGGTTTGAATTCTTGCTTCCGTCGCCCTACGCTAATGACAATTAAGGCGATCGCTAGTGTAGATAACCCTGTCCAACTGGTAAAGGTATCCCAGCGTAACACGGCACCCAGTACGCCGTACAATAGCGGCAAAATGTGCCAGCTACTGGGGATTTCCAGTCGCGATCGCCGTCGCCAAATTTCTCCTAAAAGCTGAGTCATTAAACCTAAAGCAACGTTGGCGATCGCTAAATTAATCACCGAACGCCCGACAAAGCCCAACGCCTCGGCAGTTAACAATTCCAGACACCACCCCAGTGCGTAAAATGCCCAGTTGTTGGGTTGTAAGTAACTGCGATAAACGATCGCGCCCATTGTCAAAACAACGGCAACTAGAACACTCACAGATGGGGAAACCAGCGCCCAGTAAACATACAGTGAGTGAACTGTCAACGAAACCATTTCTAGGCTACACAGCGCGATCGCCCAACTATCAGCAGATTTTGCGTAAAGGGCGGCTAAAGTCCCGTGACGGCGCTTCAACCAGCTGCTAGAGAGCCATAAACTAAGGAATGCCATCGCTCCCACAACTAGCCAACCGGGTGCTGAGAGTCGCGCTATTCCTGGTACGCCTTCCCATAGCAGCATTGTGGCGAAACTTAAGCCAAACCCGACCGTAATTATTGCTGCTGCTTGGTGCCGCAAATAGCGCGTATTTACTAACATCAAGCCAGTTGCCACGCCTAAGCTAATTAATCTGGCTCCTGGTAAAGTGAAGGTTAGGATTTGTGCCATTCCCAAAGCTGTCACACTCAGCCAACTAGCTAATTGTCTTTGTGGTTGAGTAGTCTGCTTGGCAACTCCAGTTAAAGCTAGGGGTGTAACTAACCAGATAATGTTCCATTGCTGGCGGCTAATGATGTCGCTATCCCAGGATAAATAAGTATTGGGCACCAGTAATTGATAGCTTATTGCCGCAAGTCCTAACCCAAGGTGCCATGCGCTGCGCTGCCAAAATGTTGAGTGTGAAGCTAAAATGCTAAACGTCCATTCTGCTACCATCACAGTTAACAAAATGCTTGCCCAGATTTCTTGACTTAAAGAGGGAAAAAAGCGGTCAATGAAAGAGCAAAATGTCAGCAAGCCGATAATATGTGTTAGATAAACTAAACTAACTTTGATGGAACGGCGTTGGGTTACAGCCAAGAGAGTTATGGTGGATAACAGTAGATTTAGCGATCGCAATGTTGGATTTGCCAAACTAAGCAGAGTTAGTAAAGCCCCAAAACTGAGTGCTAACTGTTCACCAAAAAGGGCTAAATCGGGTTTGTTCATTCGATATAAGCGATCGCTCACTGCTACCATCAAAATCAAGTAGGGAAACCAAGCCAGACTCAACAACGCCGACGGAGAGTTTTGAGAACCAGTGAGTTGAGTACCAGTTGCGATCGCCCACCCTTGTACTGAAGCGGGTACTAATAGCCAAAGTAAGCAAATTGTCTGTAACCCAATTACGAAAATTGCTGCCAAATCCTGACGCTTTTCAAACCGTTGCAAGCGGCTGATAAAGAACCATAAACCTAAGCCGCTAACAGCAGTAGCTTGCCAAGGAAACTCAGTCCTTAACGAAACTACCCAGCCTAGCAATAATAAAACTCCGCCGATATTCTCTAAGGGAAATTGGTAATCTGTAATTGGTAATTGGGTATTTTCTTGTTTCCGGTTTTCTCTTGCTGGCTGCGGCATTTGTTGCGATAACCATGCTACCAACCAACCACAAATTCCAACGGCTAAACCTAATTGTGTAATTGGGATATCGACAACAAAAATTGCCCGGAACAGCAGCAACAACAAGGCATAGATTACTAATCCTGCTGGTAAATTGATACCGAATCCAGGTTTATTATTTTCTTCTATAGCCCGCGCAGACGGGCTTTGTTCGTCTAGACCCAGGCTTTCAGATTGCGGGTATTTTCGGTAACGAATTTGATAAACGGTAGCGATGGTTGTTAACACCATTCCTGCATAAACGGCGATAAGGGGAAATTCTGCAAATTTCCAACCCCAGTGCAGGTAAGTCAGTCCCAGAATATTTAAAAAAGGTAAATTTTGTAAGCGTCCTAAACCAGAAGTTGGGGGGATATTTTTTAATAACCGGAAGGTAATAAATGTGAGAGTAATGGTTGCGATCGCTACCACAATCCAATCCACGGGATTGCGCCACAACCCGAAGCTATCCATCGCCCAAAAGTTGACAGGAACCAGCAACAACGTGACAATTTGTAACGTCTGCGCTGTTAATTGCAAATTAGGCTGCTGACGCGCCCAAAAACTAACTCCCCAGAAAATTGAGGTATAACCCAACAAAACCGCATACTGTCCCGCAGCGGGAAATCTCTGCCATTGACTTGCGGCTAGTACCCCGGAGGATACTACGACCATAAACACACCTAAAAACAGCAGCCAGCGGACGCTTAATTCTGCCACTAGTGACTGAAACATCCCTTCTAAAATGTTGGGGGGTTTCTTCTGAGTTGTTTGTAGAACTAAATCCGACGATTCTTCATGAAATGGAGGGTTAGCAAATACTGTGTCTTGAGGTGTCGCTGTGGTTATTTCCAGTTCTGGTAAGGGACAGGAAAGGTATTTTGTAGACAACCGCTTGACTTGAACCTGAGAAATCAAGCCTAAGCACAACCAGACATCCAGTCCTTCTAATAATTCGGGCTGGGAAGCTTTTACGGTTAATTCAATGGTAATGGGGCGGTCAAGTGGAGAAGGCATCAGTAGACCCCATAGAATACGTTTATGTTTTCTCAATCCTGCTTTTGATTGAGATGGTTTGCCTAGTGCTGATGTGCCACTTTATAATCCGATAACTTAGGGTTGTTTTATCCCATGTCACTAAATATTTACTAGGTATATGTTTAGCCCCCCAATTTATCCTTGGGGTTGGGGGGATTGGATATGTAGGTTAGAGGATAAGAAAAATGAACCGCATTAGGGTTAGCGTTAGCGTTAGCGAAGCCATGCGCGATCGCGCTTTAGAGGCAAAAGACAAGGAAAGATAAGAAGAAAAATTTCGCTCAACCTTTAGTGCTAGTTCATTTCAACTTCATTGGTGTTGGAGCTGTACACTTTACTGGGATACTGGGTTTCAAAATATGCGATCGCTGCTTCCCCAAAACTCCAAATTGCTCCGGCTCCGAGTGCAGGCTTTATTAGTTTGGAAATGAAGGGTATATTAGAAGACACTTCGACTGCTATTTTATACAGCGCATCAGCCCCTCCTCCCACCATAACTGCACCAGCTAAGGCAGATGCTCCGCCTGCGGCGACAACATCAACGTCATAAATTCTGGCAATTCGATTTACAACAGCTATCTCGGCAAAAGTCATCCCAGCTGCGAACAGAAACGGTATATCTATTACACCTGCTGCTGCACCTGCACCCATAATCAAGATTAATTCTTCTCTGGCTTGATCGCGGCACAATTTAGACACGTTAGATTTCTCCAGACAAAACTCATTGCTTGTTTCTGTCCAATTAAAGCCGACAAAATCAGAAAGCCGCAAGTTTTTAGACTTAGTAGTTTGGGAACTTGAAACTGGTAGTATCCCGTATTTGCAAATTGCCTATAGCCTTCCAGTCTCTGGCTACACAGACAAAGCTTACCGACCCAGGACTAATTGAGTCCGCGCAGGCGGACTTGGTTGAATAGACGCGAAGCAACTTCTGCCCCCTTTCTTCTTGTTGGCGAAGCCTGCGCGTTGGCGTTAGCCTCGCTTTAGTGATAGCGCGGGGGTTGGCGTAGCCGCGATTTCCTTTTGTCCTGGTATTTTTGCCAAACTGGGATGTAGCCCTTAGAACGAAGCCCAACACATAAGCCTTGCTGGGCTTCGTTGTTTAACCCCACCTACGCTATGTGAATGCAACGCCAGTATTACGTAGTTAATGTCTTATCAAACTGCTCTTTCTGCTGTTGGTAGCGTTCCTTGTACTGGCGTTGGCGCTTGTTGTGATCCACAATTGGCGCAGGATAACCAACAGCTTCACTCTCCAAAGCTGGAATCTTTCCAGTAACCAAATATTCTGTATCTACAGAGCGCAATTCTGGCACCCATTCCCGGATATAATCACCGTCTGGATCGAACTTCTGAGCTTGAGTAGCTGGGTTGAAAATTCTTACTGGCTTCGGGTCCATGCCACTCGAAGCACTCCACTGCCAACCACCATTATTGGCCGAAAGATCCCAATCATAAAGCTTCTGCATAAAGTATTTTTCACCTTTACGCGGATCGATGAGCAAGTCTTTGGTGAGAAAATTAGCGACAATCATCCGACAACGGTTGTGCATCCAGCCAATTTCATTCATTTGCCGCATCGCTGCATCTACAATCGGGTAGCCAGTTCTCCCCTCACACCACGCTTGGAAATCTTCCTCGTTGTTTTCATAAGGGAAATTTTGTAAAAGTTCGCGAAAAGCACCTTCTGCTAATTCTGGGAACCAATACATCGCGTGTTGATAAAATTCTCGCCACGCCAGTTCCTGTTGCCATCCCCGGATGCTAGATTGTTCTTCATCGCTGCGGCTGTTCTCCAAAGCAGTTTCCGTAGCTTTCCAAACTGTGCGAATACCAATAACGCCAAATTTTAAGGCTGCACTGAGTTGAGATGTTCCATGAACTGCGGGAAAATTGCGCTGTTCTTTGTATTCGCCCAGATGAGAGTCACAAAATTCTTCCAGCTTTTCTTGCGCCGCAGCTTCCCCCGGTTGTGTCACCAATTCATTATCCCAGACAAATCCCAAATCCTTTGCTGTAGGCAATTCCACCACTCCAGACTGATGCGCTGCTTCTTGTTCGGCTGGGGTTAAATTTTCAGCATCTTTGAGTTCTTCTACTGGCTCAGTTTTGGGTTTACTGCTCCAGTTTCTCCAGAAAGGAGTGTAAACTGTGTAGGGTTTATTTGAACCTGTGAAAATATCTTCTGGTGAGTGTAATAACTGATCCCAATTATTCTGTACTTCGATACCCTTTGTTTTGAGAGTTTCAGTGACAATGCGATCGCGTTCTTTCGAGTACGGTTCCACATCCCAATTCCAGAATACTGCCTTAGCATTCAAAGCCGCAGCCAAAGCAGGTATCGCTTGAGTCGGATTATCGTGCAGAATCAACAACTGGCTACCAGCCTGCTGATAACGCTCTTTAAGTGACTGCAAACTGCCAATCATGTATACCATTCTTGCAGGTGCCACATCATCCCTTTCCAAAATATTCGGATCTAGGCAAAAAACACCTACAACTTTCTGACTCCGCTTACGTGCCGCAGCCAGTCCAATATTATCCGAAATGCGTAAATCGCGACGATGCCAAAACAAAATCAGGTCAGACATTTATTAAATCTTTTATTTCAGAGGCTTATTCTTTCAGCTTAAAAGCTGGTAACGTGCGTGTTATCAGTCTTGCGAATTATTCCTTATGCAACATACAGAATCAATCTTTTTTGTGTGTAACTTTGCTATCTGAAGCGTTAAAAAACATCACAAAATCTCTATCAAAATAAATATTTAAAGCCGCATTCTAACTTTCCCAATCGCTTATTCCAGCAATATACCCTGTTAATTATTTATATATTTATTTTACTTATTATTAGATTCAATCCGACTTTCAAAAATTCCTAATATCGTTCCTATATTATTCAAATTTATTAGTTTTTTGTTTTATAGCGTTTTTCACTTGGTTGGAGTATATCAAAATTCTTACCTTCCCGCGACATTTCTAGGAACGTGGCATTGCCATGTCCCTACAGATGTATGGCACCCAATAGAGAATTGCTATATAATAAATGTGCCACTTTTCTATAACTATTTTATTATATTTTCTGGGGCAAGCAAGATGCTCAGCCTATTTTATTTACTTCAAAAACGGACGAGCTAAAAAGAAACTAGAAATCGATTTGGCATCTACAGGTTCGCCTGCCAAAATCGCTTTTTCAAACTCTTCAGGAGTCATCAAAACGGTTTCAATATCTTCATCGACATCTTGCTGGGGAGGCTTTTCTAACAGTTCCAAATCTTGAGCTAAAAAAGCATAAATAAACTCATCAGAATAACCAGGCGCTAAGGAAAACTTACCCAAGTTTTGCCATTTGTGAGCGCGATACCCGGTTTCTTCTTCTATCTCCCGCTTAATCGTCTCCGCCGGGTCTTCATTCGGCTCTATTGTTCCCGCCGGAAACTCCAAAAGTCGCCCCTGAACTGCAAAGCGATATTGCCGCAATAGTATCAGTTTACCCTCTGGCGTGACTGGCACGGCAAGCGCTCCGCCCGGATGACGAACGCATTCCCACTCACCCTCAGCACCATTGGGGAGGCGCAGGCGGGTAACTTCATAGTTAAATTTACGCCCTTTATAGAATAGGCGTTGTTGTAAAACTGTTGGCGGTTCTTGACCCAGCGACATAGTAAATTACAATCGGCGGACTCCTGAACAGTCTACAGCCTGAACCAGTTGCGCGATCGCTTTCCCCGAAACTGGCTCTATCCAATCTGGCGCAATTTCCGCCAAAGGAACCAGCACAAAAGCTCTTTCCCCCATTCGAGGGTGAGGTAGCTCAAGTGTCGGCGTATCTAAGATTACATCATCAAATAGAAGTATATCTAAGTCAAGGGTTCTTGCCCCCCAGCGTTCTTTTCGGATGCGACCAAACTGCGCTTCAATTCTCAGCAGCGTCTCTAACAATTCCTGGGGCGTCAGCTTGACATCCAACAATGCACAACCATTCAAGTAATCTGGTTGCGGTGGCCCTATAGGTACAGTTTGATACCAACTAGACCGTGCTATTACGGTAATTCCGGGAGTTGCGTCCAGAATTTCCAAAGCTGCTGTGAGGATAGCGCGGCTGTCACCGAGATTGCTACCAAGAGCGATTGCGCTTTTGGTACACTTTTCTAATCCCATTTTCCTAATATGCTACACACAAATCCCCTCAAAGCCCCCCAATTTATCGGGGGGTTCGGGGATCTCAAATGTTGCATCAAAAACGTGAATTGATAGCAAAGAGACTGTTAGCTGTCTAAATTTCCTCTGCCTAAATATTGATCTTTAAAGCTGTTAATTTCCTCAGATAGCTCTTGGCGGCTGGAAGCCCGGAGTAAATAGCGGTTAATGAACCAAATTGTGTATCCTAGACCAATCAGATTCAAAGTCGAATCTAGCAAAGGCAAGTCATCAATTGCATCCAGCAAAGCCAGCGTCAGCTTTAAGGTAATCAAAGACGCAAAAATTAGCCCAACTGTAATTAGCGGTCGGCTGTATGACTTGAAAAAGTTGCCAATATAATTTGGCATCTTATCTAGAAAATCAGCAATTTTTTCCCCGACCTGCTGCCATTGAGAATTAAAGTTTTCTGTCGATAGCCTTTTTTCTCCCAAGGTTTCTGAGTTTACCTCTACCTCAAGCTTGATGTTTTCAGCTTCTGCCGTATCGTCGGAGCGTGAAAGTTCAGGATTCATATCAATTTTTGGGAATGACAACAACTTGATGCGTTAATTACGGCGGCGATTGTTCTATTTCTGGCTTGTCTTATGAAGATAGCGAGGTTAATCCTGCGCTTGGAAGTCATTATCTACTAAAATGATGAAAAACAAGCATTTTAAAGCAAAATTAACAGAACAACCTTGCTCTGTCGCCGCTCTCCAAGGCTCTCATCCATAAAAATAGCCGAGTATTGCCGTAACCGCCTCTAGCATTGGTTGTAGCCCCTATAAAAGTAACTTAGTTTATGATTCATCTGAGTAAGGCAGCAGCTAGCGAGATTAAGCGTCTGCAATCTAAGCGTCACAACTCCAAGAATCTCCAATTCCGTTTGGGAGTTCAAAGTGGTGGTTGTTCCAGAATGTCCTACACGCTAGGATTTGAAGAAGTTGTGACCCCAGGCGATCGCGTATATGATTGCGATGGGATTCAAGTAGTGGTGGACGAGCAAAGCCTAAATTACATCAACGATCTCACCCTGGATTACTCAGAGGATCTTATGGGTGGGGGGTTTCGCTTCCACAACCCAAAAGCCAAAGAAAGCTGTGGCTGCGGTAACTCTTTCTCAACTAATGAGCCGACGACAACCGACAGATAAAGTAGAAAACTCCACAAATTGACACAAAGTTACTAATGGTGCTAAACTCAGAATTTGTCTGCATTCGGTTCAACTAAAGGCTCTGTAAATCCCGTAACTCATGCCCACAATCCAGCAGCTCATCCGTAATGAGCGCCTAAGCACAAACAAGAAAACTAAGTCGCCAGCTCTCAAGAGCTGTCCGCAGCGTCGGGGTGTCTGCACCAGAGTATACACAACGACACCAAAGAAACCTAACTCAGCTCTCCGGAAAGTAGCAAGAGTTCGTCTGACTTCAGGCTTTGAAGTAACGGCGTATATCCCCGGAATCGGTCATAACTTGCAAGAACACTCCGTGGTAATGATTCGGGGTGGAAGGGTTAAGGACTTGCCAGGAGTTCGTTACCACATTATTCGCGGAACGCTAGACACGGCGGGAGTAAAAGATCGTCGTCAAGGTCGTTCTAAGTACGGCACTAAACGGCCTAAAGAAGCTGGCGCGAAGAAGTAAGCTTTGCCGAAAGCTACCATTACGGTGTTTGGAAAGCCAAAATGTTCGCAGTTGTGCGATTGCACTTTCCTTAGTCGCGGGAACATCCCTCTCTCGTGCTAAAACTGGGATGAAACCCAGGCAATAATGGTAGAGTTGGATAAAGTATGTTTTAACTGGATTCTGTGCGATGAGAAGCATCAGAGATGTTATAGAAGCGTAGAGTCACACCTGATGCGGTAGAGATACCAACAAAAGCTAGGGGGTGTGAATCCAGTAAAATATATCTGAATCCAGGAAAGATTGCTTCGTTGTTGGCAACGAGGCAAAAAGAAATTAACGCGCTGGGGACAGGACGTAACTGTTATGTATGGGCGAATTTTACTCAATGTGAAATTCCCACAGTAGACTTTCCTGAACCCACAAAGAGGCTTGTTAAACAAAAAATCCCATCAAGAGGCGCGTCCATTGGGATTTAAGAAATTCTGCATTTTATTCATTGAAGGCTTACTATGTCTCGTCGTACCGTAGTTAAAAAGCGTCCTGTTCCCCCCGATCCAGTTTATAACAGCCGCCTGGTCAGCATGATGGTGCGGCGGATTATGAGAAGCGGCAAGAAATCCATAGCTTTAGGGATTATCTATGACGCACTGAAAACCATTGAGGAAAGAACAGGTAGCGATGCTTTGGAAACTTTTGAAAAAGCAGTTCGCAATGTCACCCCTCTGGTGGAAGTAAAAGCGCGTCGCGTGGGCGGTGCCACATACCAGGTGCCAATGGAAGTCCGTGCTGACAGAGGAACAGCCTTAGCATTGCGCTGGCTGATTCAATTTTCCCGCTCTCGTCCAGGCCGCACAATGGCAGGCAAACTGGCAAATGAGTTAATGGATGCTGCTAACGAAACAGGGAACGCCATTCGTAAGCGGGAAGAAACGCACCGGATGGCAGAAGCGAATAAAGCTTTTGCACATTATCGGTACTAAATACGGACTCGCATCCATCAAAGGTGAAAACCTTTAACAAAGTATACAATTATAAACAGAGAGTAACGCCCGCATCCCATGCGGCACAGATAAAAGGAGGTAACTGTGGCACGTACCGTCCCGCTTGAAAGAACACGCAATATCGGAATTGCGGCCCACATAGACGCGGGCAAGACAACAACAACAGAACGGATTCTGTTCTATTCAGGTATCGTTCATAAAATTGGTGAAGTACACGAGGGAACGGCTACCACTGACTGGATGGAGCAGGAGCGGGAGCGGGGCATCACCATCACTGCTGCCGCTATCAGCACCAGTTGGCGGGATCACCAGATCAACATTATTGACACCCCAGGACACGTAGACTTCACGATTGAAGTAGAACGTTCGATGCGGGTATTGGATGGCGTGATTGCCGTGTTCTGCTCGGTTGGCGGCGTGCAGCCTCAATCTGAAACTGTATGGCGACAGGCAGATAGATATAAAGTTCCTCGGATCGCCTTTGTAAACAAGATGGATCGGACTGGGGCGAACTTCTACAAAGTTTATAGCCAGATACGCGATCGCGTCCGGGCAAACGCTGTCCCAATTCAAATTCCCATCGGCGCTGAAAACGACTTTCGGGGAATTGTAGATTTGGTTCGAATGCGAGCCTACATCTACAAAGACGACCAGGGAAAAGAAGTTGAGGACACTGAGATTCCCGCCGATCTTCAGGAAGTAGCCGAAGAGTACCGCACCAAGCTCATCGAATCCGTAGCAGAAACCGATGATGTCCTGACGGAGAAGTACCTCGAAGGTGAAGAACTAACCGAACAAGAAATTCGGACGGCGTTGCGTAAAGGCACCATTGCAGGCACAATTGTCCCGCTTTTGTGCGGAAGTGCCTTTAAAAACAAGGGCGTTCAGTTGCTATTAGATGCAGTGGTAGATTACCTACCCGCACCCATTGACGTTCCCCCAATTCAAGGGCTATTGCCAGACGGCACCGAGGTCGTTAGACGCGCCAGTGATGAAGAGCCTGCGGCAGCTTTGGCTTTCAAGATTATGGCAGATCCCTATGGACGCTTGACGTTCATTCGGGTATATTCCGGCGTAATCAAAAAGGGCAGTTACATCCTCAACTCCACCAAGGGGAAAAAAGAACGCATTTCTCGCTTGATCATTCTCAAAGCTGACGAACGGATCGAGGTAGATGAAATGCGGGCTGGAGACTTGGGCGCTGCATTGGGTCTGAAAGACACCTTTACAGGCGATACCATCTGCGACGAAAACTCACCAGTGATTCTGGAGTCCCTGTTTATCCCAGAGCCAGTGATATCTGTAGCAGTGGAACCCAAAACCAAGCAGGATATGGAAAAGCTCTCCAAAGCTCTGCAATCCTTGTCTGAGGAAGATCCAACTTTCCGAGTCAATATTGACCCAGAAACCAACCAGACAGTAATTGCGGGGATGGGCGAACTGCACTTAGAAATTCTTGTAGATCGAATGCTGCGAGAGTTCAAGGTAGAAGCCAACGTCGGTGCGCCGCAAGTCGCTTACCGCGAAACCATCCGCAAACCCGTCAAAGCTGAAGGTAAATTTATCCGTCAGAGTGGTGGTAAAGGTCAGTACGGTCACGTAGTGATTCAGGTGGAGCCTGGAGAGCCTGGGACTGGGTTCGAGTTTGTCTCCAAAATTGTTGGGGGTATAGTACCTAAAGAGTACATCGGCCCAGCAGAACAAGGGATGAAAGAAGCTTGCGAATCCGGGATTGTGGCTGGATATCCCGTGATTGACCTGCGGGCAACTATGGTGGATGGGTCTTACCACGATGTAGACTCCTCAGAAATGGCTTTCAAAATCGCTGGCTCAATGGCTATTAAAGAAGCCGTGATGAAGGCTTCACCAGTGCTATTGGAGCCTATGATGAAAGTTGAGGTAGAAGCTCCTGAAAACTTCCTTGGGGACGTGATGGGAAACCTCAACTCTCGTCGCGGTCAAATTGAAGGCATGAACTCGGAACAAGGTGTTACTAAGGTAACAGCGAAAGTTCCACTCGCTGAGATGTTTGGCTATGCGACGGATATCCGGTCGATGACTCAGGGTCGGGGTATCTTCTCAATGGAGTTTAGCCATTACGAAGAAGTTCCTCGCAACGTGGCTGAAACCATCATAGCCAAGAGCAAAGGGAACGCATAATTAGTCTGCGGTCAGTTGTTAGTTATAGGTAGCTTGCCAACTGGCAACTGACGTCAGGCATCTCGCCTGGGGCTACCAACTGACAAAGGAAAAAGGAAAAAGGAACACGTAACACATGGCACGCGCAAAGTTTGAACGGACTAAACCCCACGTCAATATCGGCACAATTGGTCACGTTGACCACGGCAAAACAACCTTAACTGCTGCTATTACCATGACCCTGGCAGCAATGGGTCGGTCGAAAGCAAAGGGTTATGCCGACATTGATGCAGCGCCGGAGGAAAAGGCTCGCGGGATTACCATCAACACCGCTCACGTTGAGTATGAAACCGAATCTCGCCACTATGCCCACGTAGACTGCCCAGGTCACGCGGACTATGTGAAGAACATGATCACGGGTGCAGCTCAAATGGATGGTGCCATCCTGGTAGTGTCAGCGGCAGATGGCCCCATGCCTCAGACACGGGAACACATCCTCCTCGCTAAGCAAGTTGGCGTTCCCCAGCTAGTTGTCTTCTTGAATAAGCAAGACATGGTGGACGATGAAGAATTGTTAGAATTGGTGGAACTAGAAGTCCGGGATCTGCTGAGTTCTTACGAATTCGACGGTGACAACATTCCCATCGTGGCAGGATCAGCGCTACAAGCGTTGGAAACCATGACTGCTAATCCCAAGACCACACGGGGAACGAATGAGTGGGTAGATAAAATCTACCAGTTGATGGATGAGGTAGATTCCTACATTCCAACACCAGAGCGGGATATTGACAAGCCCTTCCTGATGGCTGTAGAAGACGTATTCTCGATCTCAGGTCGTGGTACCGTTGCTACTGGTCGTATTGAGCGGGGTAAAGTAAAAGTCGGGGAAACCGTTGCACTGGTGGGAATTCGCGACACTCGCAGCACAACCGTGACTGGGATAGAAATGTTCCAGAAGACCTTGGATGAAGGTATGGCAGGCGATAACGTCGGCGTACTGCTTCGAGGTCTCAAGAAGGAAGACATTGAGCGGGGTATGGTGCTGGCTAAGCCTGGTACAATCACTCCTCACACTCTATTTGAGTCGGAAGTCTATATCCTTCAGGAAAAAGAAGGCGGTCGGAAAACACCGTTTTTCGCAGGCTATCGCCCTCAGTTCTACGTGCGGACAACCGACGTAACTGGAACCATCAAAGCCTTTACAGCAGATGATGGTACTGATGCCGAGATGGTGATGCCGGGAGACCGCATCAAAATGACAGTTGAGTTGATCAACGCGATCGCTATTGAGCAGGGAATGCGCTTTGCTATCCGTGAAGGTGGCCGCACCATCGGTGCAGGTGTCGTTTCTAAAATCCTGAAGTAGGATTCTGACAAACAAATAAGGAGCAGAAAAGCAATTGCCTTTCTGCTCCTTATCTGTGTCGCTTAAATCAAACTTTCTAATTTTCTGGCTGGGAAATTAGGTTTCATTCATAAGATACAATCTCGAAGGCTCTAGCTTCTACCAACTACTTTGAACCTGGAAAACTGAAAATGGCAACTATCCAACAGCAAAAAATTCGCATTCGCCTTAAGGCTTTCGATCGGCGTTTGCTGGACACATCTTGCGAGAAGATTGTCGATACGGCAAACCGGACACAAGCTACAGCAATCGGTCCTATTCCCTTACCGACGCGGAAGAAAATTTACTGTCTCTTGAGATCGCCTCACGTTGATAAGGACTCGCGGGAACACTTTGAAACCCGTACCCACCGCCGCATTATTGACATTTACCAGCCTACTTCGAAGACAATTGACGCTTTGATGAAACTGGATTTGCCAGCAGGGGTGGATATTGAAGTCAAACTTTAATAGGGTTTACGCACGTCAACATGCTGTAGGGGCATGGCATTGCTATGCCCCTACAACAGAATCAGGCATTCACTAATTAACTGCGTAAGTCCTGTTTAACAGTTTGTCAGTTGTTAAGGACGAGTTCCAATTATTCCCTAACAATTGACTAATGACTATTTGTTGGCCCTTTAGAGGTTGCTCTAAAGGGCTTCGTAGTTGGGATTCTGGGGAGAAATCGGTTAAAGTAAGTAAAGAATCACACTTACCGTGAACTATAGGGACAATGGCATCCTCTTCCTCAATCGCAGTTCGAGAACTTCCCCTTTTTCCACTGCCCGAAGTGGTGCTATTTCCAGGGCGACCCCTGCCACTACATATTTTTGAGTTTCGCTACAGAATTATGATGAATACGATTCTGGATAGCGATCGCCGCTTTGGGGTCTTGATGTGGAACCCAGTTCAAGGTAAACCCGCAACTGTAGGATGCTGCGCTGAAATTATTCACTTGCAGCGTCTTCCAGACGACCGTATGAAAATATTAACCTTGGGTCAGCAGCGGTTTCGAGTTCTGGAGTACGTCCGCGAAAAGCCCTATCGAGTCGGTTTGGTGGAATGGATTGAAGACAATCCGCCAGAGAAAGATTTGCGAAGTTTGGCTACAGAGGTCGAACAGTTGCTCAGAGATGTTGTGCATCTCTCAGCCAAGTTGACTGAGCAAGATATGGAACTTCCAGAAGACCTGCCAACTCTCCCTAGAGAATTGTCTTTTTGGGTTGCCAGTAATCTTTACAATGTAGCAGCTGAACAGCAATCCCTTCTGGAAATGCAAGATACAGCAGCACGTCTGGAACGCGAAGCGGAAATTCTCACCTCTACTCGCAATCACCTAGCGGCTCGTACTGTACTCAAAGATGCGCTGAGATAGTATCAGTGAATTGCTAATTGCTAATGGCAATAAACCAAATCGCAATTAGCAATTCTGTCTAAATCCGAGCTTCTTTTTGCCAACTAAACCAGCCGTACCAGTGACGGACAGCCAGCCATACGGCGGAAAGCAATCCTGCTAAGCTAAGCGTTAGGCCGCTGTAAGGCACTAATAAACCAAAAACGGGCAGGACTGCACCGGAAATTGTGCAAATGAGCGCAGCTAAGGAAGCTCGACGGTTGTTTGCACCTAAGCCCCAGGATAAAGCTAACAAAGTTAGAGAAATTAACGTCCACGCCAAGGGCGCACTTATTAAGCGGCTGAGATAAGTCAAAGTTAGTAAGCAAGCAAAGAAAACGCCGCCGGCGATCGCTACATTTTTCAGAGTCATTGGTAGCGACAAATACAGCAATAATATCCACCACAGAAATAAAGCTGGTGCTAACAACAGCAGCCGTGGCAAAATTCCCGTATTCCGAATTGGGCCTGTCGAGGTAAAGACACCAAAGGGATTTTGTACAGAAACATTGTCATCAAATACCCAGGTGAAACGAGTGCCTTGTCCCTCGCGTTTGCTTTCAGTCGGGAGAATCCCACTGGCAAAATCAGCGTCAGGGAAGGTGGAGAGCGCCGTCAGGCGAAAGTTGGAGAGCAACTGACCATTAGCGCTATAAACCCAACGCGGCCCTCCTTGAGCCTTGTAGGCGACTTTGAAAGTAGTTTCTTGTCCAGGTTTCAAGTTGAAAGGAAAACCATAGTCACCAGGGTTTCTCTGTTGAAGCCTAGTGCCATCCCGCTCTACCTTAAAGCCTTGCAGCAGTGAGTAACCGTTAGGCGGTGGTATTTCAAAGAAAAAATTCTCAATATCGCTGAGCTGGTTGACTACTTTATATTCAGCCGTGTAGTCTACTCGGTAAATCGCCCGCCGATCTTGAACGTCTTTGCTTTGGTCAAGCTCTACCTGAATTTGCGAGCCAGCCAGCGTCAGGAAGCGATTAACCTCTCGCGTATCCTTTACCCGGACGATTTTTCCATCAACTTGAGTGTCGTAAGCATACGGCTCTTGGATCGTGTAGCGTACTTGTGGCGCTGCTTGCTCTAACCTATCCCCAGCAACAGTTTGAGCCACTTGAGTCACCTTTGCCTGTTCCCAGTTGTGGTAACGATTGCCTAAAGTTGAGGTAAGAAAAAATCCTCCCACCAGCAAAACTAAGACTAGGGCTAGATGCTGCAATCCTCTAAGTAATTGGGAGTATAGCAGCACCCATTCGCCAATGAAAATAGATTGTTCTGGCTGAACTCGACGTAGGGAAAAACTTAACAGAGCGATCGCAATTCCCAAACCGCCGACAATGAATATTAATGTGGGGAACATCCCAAGCAGCTGTCCCCCAAATTTCATTAGCTCAGCCGGATGCGTTAAATCGGGCAATCCGGGAATGCCTTGAGCAGATGGAAACATAGTTGTAGATTTGTAAAGACGCTTGTAGGTCGCGTCTGCTTTGAGTTTTAGAGACTACAATTTCATAACTAGAGTTTCCCTATTGACACAATAGAATAGCTACCAAAAATCTTCAGCGTTTCGGTGTAAGCTGTTAATTCTTTTAAGGCAGATTGAACAGAAGCTTCTCTGGCATCAGCTTCTAGGTCAGTAAAAAAAAGATAGTCACCAAGACTTCGCTTTGTCGGACGAGATTCAATTCGGCTCAAGTTAATCCCTCGACTGGCAAACACTTCCAGCGGCTTAACCAGCGCCCCCGGTACATTAGCGGGAACGCTAAAAGCTAAACTAGTATGACTGCCGCCGCCGGAAGGTTGTAAACTCAGTACCCAGAACCTGGTATAATTATCCGGATAATCATTAATAGGACAGACGAGAATTGGTAGGTGGTAGAGTTGGGCAGCTCTAGAGGATGCGATCGCTGCCGCAGTTTTATCCTCGCCCAAATACTTTAGCGCCTCCGTAGTCGCATTCATCGGCACTAGCTGCACAGAGGGCAGAAACCGCTCCAGCCACCCCTGACACTGAGCTAGAGCCTGCGGGTGCGAATAAACTGTCTTTATTTCCTCCAGAGTTTCCGCTCGTGACAACAGGGCATGAGAAATTGGCAACACATGAGCCTGTTGAATTTGCAGCTTATCCAATTGCCAGAGCGTATCCAGCGTTGTTGTCACGCTGCCCTCTACAGAATTTTCAACAGGCACGACTGCCACATCAGCCTGTCCCTGTGCCGCTGCTCGCAGCGTCTGAGCAATGCTGGGACAAGGACATAACAGCCCTTGCTGTCCCCTTTGGTTAAGCCAATTTACATAAGCCAAGGCAGCTGCTTCTGCGTAAGTGCCTGGTGGTCCCAAATGTGCAACCGATACGACCATTAAAGCTAGCCCTCAGTTTTCCGCAAGAGTTATTCTGACAACGTTTTAACCTTTATCAGTTATCAGTTACCAGGTGTCAACTACTCAGTCCGTCGCTGGGGATAGGCTGCTGGATCTAGGTTAAACCCAATAATAGTGTCTACTTGTGATGCCTGAGAAAGAGGGAAATCAACTACATAAATTTTTATCATGACAGAGCGATTCAATTAATGCACAGTTTCCTTTCAAAAGCTGTACCAGCGGAACAATCGAAACCCCCTGCAACTTTTTTAAGAACCGTAACGTAAAATTAACTTATCCTGCGTACAGAATTACATTCTGTTACCATCCTCTCATGCAAACTCAATTTGTTGCCTCCCAATCTGTTGAAATTGCTGTTCCGGAACAACCTGTTCCCATTCAGCATTATCTGCGCCAACCCCAACGTCTAGTACAAGCTCTGGTTGACCCGACTCGAATCGAACAACTCAGCGAGGAGATTTTCCGCCTGAAAATGCGCCCGTTGAGCTTTATGGCCCTCTCACTTCAACCAATTGTAGATATGAAGGTGTGGGCAGATGCAGATGGGACGGTTCACTTAAGGTCTACACGTTGTGAGATTCGCGGCATTGAGTATATCAACCAACGCTTTGCCCTTAACTTGGTTGGTAAGCTTTCGCCCTGTCAAGTAAACGGTACAACTCATCTCAAAGGTAGAGCGGATTTAGAGGTCAAAGTCGAGTTACCACAGGCTTTTTGGTTCACGCCTAAAGCTTTTATAGAAGCTACCGGGAATGGTTTGCTCAAGAGCGTGCTGTTGACGATTAAACAACGATTGATGTATCAGCTGCTATCAGACTATCGCCGCTGGGCTAACACTTGGAATCAGCAGACACCCCCACCTCAAGTTCCGGTACTGCCCGCAGACAGCCCATCGGCTTAATAAATTGAGGCTGAGCCTCGTTATTTTAGTTCCCAGGCTGGGACTGGGAACTAGGAGGGGGAGGCTCAGCCTCCAGAGAGGATATAGACTGAAAATCTACAATTTAATATCAACTCGGCAAGGACTGAAAGACCTCCGATGGAAGCGGGAGGGGCCGTGTTGTTGTAAAGCAAGTAGATGGTGAGCGGTGCCGTAACCTTTGTTCGCTGTTAAGTTGTAGGCGGGGTACTTCGCCGCCAGACGGATTATCAGGTCGTCGCGCCACACTTTAGCAACAATGCTGGCGGCGGCAATTACCAATGATTTTTCATCACCCTTGACTAGATTCTGTTGTGGGATTGGCAAGTCTGGAAGCTGCCACTTGCCATCAACCAGACAAAGCTCTGGTTGTATATTCAGCTTGATTACAGCCCGCTTCATCGCTAACAAGGATGCGTGGAAAATATTAATTTGGTCAATTTCCTGGTTGGAAGCATAACCAATTTTCCAGTCTAGAGCGATCGCTTGAATTTGTGACGCCAGTTTAGCACGGCGATAACTAGACAGCTGCTTGCTGTCTCTTACCCCGGCGGCTGAAAGTTCAGCAAAAGCAGACTTTGGTAATATTACAGCCGCCGCCACCACTGGGCCAAACAAAGCTCCGCGCCCAACTTCATCCACACCAGCAACCACTTCCCAGCCACCGAGTAACTCTGGCAAATCCGAGAGGTTAAAATTTGGTTTGCGGGAAGTCTTAACGACTGCGCCTTTGTCTACCACTTGCTGCACCGACACAATACGAAAGCTCCTTAGTAATTAGTCACTGGTTCTTAGCCATTAGTCAGCTGTCATCTTAGAAAGTTGTCAAGTTGAAACGAAGTCTTGTTCTAACAACTTTCCAACCTTCCAACCTTCTGACCGCCAACCGACTAATGGCTAACCACTAACTTCACCCTTTCTCAAGCCTCTGTTGCCGAAGACCGCCGCCGCCGCCGCCGCCGAACTAGAGACTCGCCGCTGTCTGATTCTTCACTGGGGGATGCAGAGTCAGATGCGATCGCGTCTGACTCTTCTGGGGCTTCGCCTACAACAGGTGTCACTTCCTCTATCTGTTGTTGCTGCTCGTCTGCTGTCTGATATTCCATTTCATCTACCTCAAATTCGGAGGGTAGATAAGAGGTATTATCGTCTTCGTCAGACTCAAAGGCAGAAGTCTGTGTATCCCTTTCATCTTTCGCGGCCTGGATTGAGGAAGCGATCGCTTCCGTAGATTGTGACTCTCCAGGCAAAGTAATCGACACTATCGCCGACTTCGGATTTTTCACTTCCCGCTCTAACAGCACCAACGGAGAAATTCCCATCAAAGCATAAACGTCCTGTTGCTCTGGGGTCATTTCAATTGAAACAATCTCCGGCGGTTCAATTTCCTGTCTTGAAGGCTTGGGACGCTCAGGTTTCGGCGACCGACGGACTTCTTCCACAACGGGTAGAGGCGTACTTCCCCCACCTATATATGTCTCGCTTTCGCGGATTGGTTCCGGTTCTGCCACCGGAGCTGCCCGGAAATGATTCACTATAGTCGGAGGAGTCGAAATCCGAATAGGAGTTTTTGGGGTTAATTCCTCCTTTAATGGAGGTTCACCTACACGACGGCGGCGACGACGGCGATTATTATTTGCCCCCCGCTCCTGATAGCTGGGATGATTCATCAAATCCATTGACTCGTCATCATCGTCAGCGCCTAAATCTAAAGCTTCGCTGCGACTTTCAACTGCTGGCAAAGGTATTTCCCTAATTCCAACTTCATTGCGGTAGGGTAACGTCCGTGCTTCCCTTACAGGTGTCGGCGAGGGAGGTTCGGCAATTTCTCCTCCATTTTTGTTAGCAGACTCACCCGGTAGGCGAACCATATGCCCCAAACCGCCACAACTGGGGCAGGGCTGACTAAACAACTCGTAAATATTTTGCCCTTGCCGCTTGCGAGTTAGTTCTACTAAGCCGAGTTCGGAAAGTTGAGCAATTTGTGGTCTAGCTTTGTCTGCCTTCAGTGCTTTGTTGAAGTGTTCCAGCACTTGCAGCTGATCTCGCCGTGCATCCATGTCAATAAAGTCAACAATGATGACACCAGCGATATTTCGCAACCGCAGTTGACGGGCTATTTCTGTCGCTGCTTCACTGTTTGTCCACAGCACAGTTTCTCTTGCAGTAGCAGAACGGGTGAAGGAACCTGAGTTGACATCAATCACCGTTAAAGCTTCCGTCAGCTGGATAATGATGTAGCCTCCTGAAGGTAAATCCACTCTAGGTTTGAGGGCTTCTCGAATGGCTGCATTGATGCGGAAGTATTCTAAGATAGAAAGGCGCTCGCGGTGATGGTCGATTAATACTCCTTCCGGCGACTTTCCTCCGCTCCAACTGACTAAGTATTGCTTGACTCGCTTAACTCCGGTGTGGGAATCTACGACAATTCGATTTACTTCCCCACTGTACATATCCCGCAAGACGCGCTGAATAAAATCATCGTCTCGATTTAGCAGCGCTGGTGCTCTAGTGGAGTTTACTTCTTGTTGAATCGCTTCCCACTGTTTTTGCAGTGTCTCCAAATCTTCTATGATGGCTTCTTCCGAGCGTCCCTCGGCTTCTGTCCGCACGATTAGCCCCATGCCAGCAGGTTTAATGAGAACGGCTAAGGCTCTAAGGCGGTTGCGCTCGTTTTCGCTCTTGATTTGGCGCGACAGACTCACACCCCGTCCGAAGGGCATCAATACTACATAGCGTCCAGGTAAGCTGATATTGCCTGTGAGCCTGGGGCCTTTGTTGCCTGTCGGCTCTTTCATTACTTGAACCAGAACTTTCTGTTGGGGTGCCAGTAGTTCTGTAATCGCACCAGCGGAACGTTTTAGCCGCAGGGGGCCTAAGTCAGTAACATGGATAAAGCCGTTGCGTTCGGCATCTCCAATGTTTACAAATGCGGCATCTATCCCAGGTAAGACATTTTCAACAATGCCCAGATAGATGTCTCCGACTTGGTGGCTGCCAGTAGCAACGACAAGTTCTTGAATTTGATCTTCCCAAAAGACGGCAGCAATCCGATGCTGCTCCGCGATAATAATTTGCTTCGGCATTCAATTTCCTCAAAAATTCGTAGCAAGTTTAGGCACAACAGAGAATCGGAAAGCAGAAGGCGGATTTAATTCCTTTTTCTTCCTTCTTCCTTCCTCGTTGATCCTTTCTAGGCGCCTCTCACTTTTGCTCAAAGAAATAACGGTGTAAGCCAGAAACTCTCTTTCGGTCGATTTGGTTTTACCTTCTGATTCAATGTGACAGGGGATAGATTCTAAACCCGCCCCTACGTAGAGAGAATAAAGGTGTGTTAACCCAGAATCACTGATTACAGTGACAGACATCCCTTGTAAACTCTTCCCCGATTGCATTTTTTGCCAGTGCCATGCCTTTTCAAAAGGCTGGAACACTGGAATTTGCCCAAAATGAACAGAAAGTCTCTCTCAAAAGCTATCTTGCGCGATCGCTTCCATTTCAGGTTCACTCTTAGGGGCAACCTGATAGATCCTCGATCCGCAATTGCTTCTATTGTGATGTATTATATCGCGCTGTCACTCCAATCAGACTCAACTTATGGGTAGTTGCACTCGCTTTAATTTTGGTAGTCTCAAGGACTCTTGACTAGGGAGAAGGTGAAAAGAAGATTCTCCCTTGTCCTATTGTCTCCCTTCATTGCGTTTGTTTACGCAAGCTGAAAATAGTTGCGATCGCGTGTTTTGCTACAGCTTCTATCTCAGATGCCGTATTAAACCGTCCAATTCCAAACCGAACCGAGGCGTAAGCCAGTTGTTCTGAACGTCCCAGCGCCGTCAGAACATGGGAAGCAGACACATTGGCGGCGGTACAAGCCGATCCGGAAGAAACTGCTACTACTGGCTGCAATCCTAGCAGCAGCGCCGCTCCATCCACCCCTTTTACACTGATGTTAAGGTTTCCTGGTAGTCGCTCTTTGGGGTGTCCGTTCAGATGAATTTTTTCTACCTGACTGAGTTGTTGCCAAAGGCGATCGCGCAACTGGATGAGACGTTTTGTCTCTGAGACCATGTTTACCTGCGCCAATTCTACGGCTTGGGCAAATCCGACAATCTGAGGTGTATACAGTGTACCAGAGCGCATTCCCCGCTCATGTCCACCTCCATGCAGCTGCGGTGCAATTTGGACTCTGGGGTTGCGGCGTCTGACGTAAAGAGCGCCAATACCCTTGGGCCCATAGACTTTGTGGGCAGTCATTGACATTAAATCAATGTGCATCGCCTCCACATTTAGAGGTATTTTGCCAATAGCTTGAGCAGCATCAGTGTGGAATAGTACCTGATGCTTGTGACAAATTGCCCCAATTTCTGCTAAAGGCTGTATGACACCAATTTCATTATTAGCTGCCATTACGGAAACTAAAATTGTGTCGGGACGGATAGCTTTTTCCAGTTGATCTAAATTAATCAATCCATCACTTTCAACTGGGAGAAAAGTAATTTCAAAGCCAAGAGTTTGCAAATATTTACAAGGGTCGAGAACCGCCTTATGCTCGGTTGCCACTGTAATGATGTGTCGCCCTTTGCTAAAATTAGCTTCCGCCACACCTTTAATAGCTAAATTGTTCGCTTCCGTCGCGCCGCTAGTAAAAATAATTTCTTCTGGCGTAGCGTGTATCGCTTGTGCTAAAACTTCCCTTGATTGTTTGACAGCAGCTTCAGCTTCCCAACCGTAGGAATGGCTCACGCTGGCGGGGTTGCCGAAATGCTGGGTGAAGTAAGGCATCATGGCGGCAAGTACGCGATCGTCTAGGGGCGTTGTGGAGTGACAATCGAGATAAATAGGGCGTACAGTCATACCAATTTGGGATTTAGGATTTGAGATTTGGCGGCGGTCGGAGTTTCGGAAACTCCGATGATTGGTTTGCATCAAACTATCAGGTATATTCACTTCTCGATCACTCCCCTTTTATGCTCCCTGAAGATGTGTAGCTCCACCAAATCAAAATGGTGTCAATGGGTGTCTCGAATGAGTCACAATTCTATTTTGGCAAAATTGTAAGTTGAGAAATTAAAGATACGATAGCGATAAGCAAAAGACTTGATGAAGTTCCTCTGACTGTAATACTTCAAAGATAGAGCGAAACTACAAGAACAGTTGCATCTGAGCGATCGCGACTACCAACTGGAACTACAAGATGGAAATATTGTTGTAATAACTATCAGATATCGCATCCAGCAAATTCGCACTGAGTTAGACTTCTAAGTAACTGGGTTAAGCCTCGCCGACTTAGACTGGTGTTTGATTCCATCGGTCGATTCATCATGCCCAATACAGACTTGTTTGCGCCGGACGTTGTGTTTGTCTCAGCGCAACGACTCCGGCAAACTGTACGCGACTTTGCCGAACTGGTTCCAGATTTGGTGATGGAGATAAAATCTAAAACAGACTGCATTCACCTACTACAAGAGAAAATCCAGCTATTCCTGACTCTGGAAGCGCTCTAACAGGATGTCTTAAAAGTTATTGTTGACGTGCTTACCCACTCAAAAAGGGGCTAGGGGGATCAGACACTCTCGGATACTTCTCAGACATCCTCTAAGGTTTCGCTACAAAAGTACGAATGCTTTCTTCAAATACCAGCAACTGCCGATCAAATTCATCGGCACTTGCAGAATATACAATCACCCAGAATTTATTGCCACTGGGAATGGTATAGAACATTTGTTTAATCCTTGTCCCTCCTGCCGTGAATTCGGCAACAATGCGCCCAGTTTGATAATAGTTTAAGGATACTACATTCTTTTCTAGAATTTGATACTGACTAGGCAATTGCTTAATTAATTCTTCCAGGTACTGATCAACAGTAGTTCCTGGCATTAGAGGCTCAACCGCAGCCAAAACATTAGTCAGGGAACCTACACTGTCAAGCTGGGAGTCAAAAGCCGCCAAAGAACTTTGTTTAAAAACTTCTTGTCTTCGTTGATAGTCTTGAACTAAAAGTTTTAGGTTATAGGCAATTGCCTCTGAATCTTTGTTAGGATCTCCGCCAAAATAACTTCCTGGCAACCATAACTCTGCCCCTTGTCCCTGAATTTTTTTCCAGCCATCAGGAATTGGTATCGAGTTATTTTCAGATGAGATAGAATAAGGTTCACTGGTCGAGTCAGCAATTGGTTGCTCAGGAATATTTTCACTCTTATCTGAACTAGATAATTCTGTCTCAGTTTGTGTACGAGTAGCCAGCGGGTGACTATGTGAAAATTTAAAATATTTGTAGATTGCCGGAGCGCTTAAGCGAACTAATCCTGTTGAAAGAATTGCCAACATTGTGTATTGGACTGACTGGGCAACCTTTGTAAATAATGTCTTTGTTTCAGCCTTTGGTGATTTGCGTTGAGAAGCAGCAGATGATTGTAGTTGGGTACTCAGGAGAGGATTTTGTACTGCTTTGGGTGCTACTGATGGCGGTGAGACATAGGGCTTCGGTGACTTTACAATTGGGTTAATCTCCAATAAACACTGCAAAATCATTTGAGCATTTTGAGGTCGTTTGCCAGGAAACGGTTCCATTAGGTAATCAATCAAACCGGCTAACTGCTTTGAAACTTGCGAGGCACTTTCCCGCCAGATTAATTTACCTATGCGTGGATCTTCGGGAAATTCATCGGGCGGCTTGCCTGTTAGCAAGTAGACAAAAGTGCGTCCCAAGGCATAAAAATCAGATTGTGGCACAGCTTTGCCAGTTGCTTGCTCTAGAGGCGTGTAGCCTGCTGAAACAATCCCTGTCACTTGTTGCCCTGCTACTTTCTGCATATAGGTTCCTGTAGCTTCTCTGGCAGTGCCAAAGTCAATTAATACCAGATGCCCATCTGCCCTAAGCATAATATTGGCTGGCTTAATATCCCGATGGAAAAAGTTCTGCTGATGCACCTCGTGCAGAATCTTAGTAAGCTGAGTTAGCCATTCGAGTGCTAACTTTTCATCGATAGGGCGATTCTCCCGCTGTTTTAAATACTCCTCCAAATCAAGCCCCTCAATTTTTTCCATTACCAGACAATGCAACGGCGCTTGGCTGTTTTTGGGAAAGAAGGTAAAGTATCCATCTGTTCTCGGAATCCCTGGATGATTCAGATGACTTAATACCTTGGCTTCTTGCTGAAATAGGGATATAGCTTTGGGATGTTCTGTAATTAGCACTTTGAGGACTTTAGAAGTGCCGCGATCGCTCACCTCAAAGGTTTTACCGAAGCCACCACCTCCTAAAATCTTAACTATTCGATAGCGCCCTTCCAGCAGCAATTCAGTACCGCAGGCTTGGCAAAACAACTCCGTATCGAGATTTCGCGGTTTTAGGCAATTGGGATTGATGCACAAGCTCATAAGGGCAACTGCTAGCAGAGTTTTTAATAGTGTAACCCTTGTCAACTATCTAAAAAGTTAAATTGAGGCTACACGAACAAGTATGGGGCTAATATCAATGAATGACGGTATCACGGTGGTTGAGTAAATACAGGGCAGGAGGATTAACACAACTATTAAACATTCAAACTACTCCAGGCAGAACCAGAGAGATACCCCCAGCAGTAGAATCCAGACTAAGAGAAGAATTAAAAGACCCAAAAGGATTCTCAAGTTATAAAGAAATCCAAGTATGGCTCAAAGCGATGTCCGACCTAGATGTCGGCTACACAGTAGTACATAAGTTGGTGAGATATCGTCTGAACGCGAAGTTAAAAGTACCACGACCTGTACACACGAAACAAAAAGAAGGACTAGTAGAAGAGTTTAAAAAAAATAGCTCTCAAACTAGAAGAAGCGCTGAAGCCCTTGGAGGAAGTAGTAAAAAAATATCGAAGAATTCGATATTGGTGTGGAGATGAGTCGAGGATGGGACTGATAACGCTGTCGGCTAGGAAATTAACAGGAAAAGGAGTACAGCCAGTTGGAATAGAACAATGGTGCTTTGACTACTTCTGGCTATATGGATTGGTAGAGCCTTGGACAGGAGAGAGCTTCTTCTATGAATTTTGTCATCTGGATAGCATTTGCAACAGAGAAGTATTTAGAGTTATTTGCGGAGAAATTTCCCGAAGATTCCCATGTAATTCAGCTAGATAACGGCCCCTTGCATCAGGCTCTTGATTTAGCGATACCTGAGAATGTAGCATTCTTGTTTTAACCGCATTATAGCCCTCAAGTCAATCCTATAGAAAGATTGTGGAAAGCCATAAAAAAAGAGTTGAAGTGGAAACTGTTTGATAACTTAGATGAGTTGAGAGAATCTCTCAAAAGTATTTTAGATAAGTTAAGCTTACAAAATGTCATATCTTTAACAAAATGGCAATTTATTGTTGCTGGGCTATCTGTAGCAAACATTTAGCTAATTGATATTAGGGCGATCGCCAAACCTTAATTTTTCCCTCTCCATCATTACTGACCAAGATTTTTCCATCGGGACTGAAAGCAACAGAATTAACATCACCATTAAGGTTAGAAATAGTGCTTTTTAATTTTCCGGTTTGGGGATTCCACAGCTTAATTGTCTTGTCCCTGCTACCACTGGCTAAAGTCTGTCCATCAGGGCTGAAAGCGACAGAATTAACATAATTTTTATGGGCAGAAATAGAGTATTTAGGACGGCACGCCTGCGCCCCGTTACAGCCATTTTGAAGTTCGCGCAGATTCCACAGGTTGATTTTGTCATAAATACTGCTACTGGCAAGAATTTTACCATCCGGGCTAATAGAAACAGCAGGAATAGCATCGCCTGTAGGGTCAGAGATGCTGCTAAGTAGAGTGCCTGCGGATAGATTCCATACCTTGATCGTTTTATCGGAACTGCTACTAACAAGTGTCTTTCCATCCTGGCTGATGGCAACCGATAAAACAAAATCTGAATGCCCTTTCAAGGTGTTTTTCATTTGTCCTGTCCCCAAATTCCACACCTTAATTGTCTTGTCTTTATTAGCACTGGCAAGAGTCTGTCCATCCAGACTAAAGGCAATGGAAAAAACGCGATTTTCAGATGTGGACTTCAGAGTTTGCAGCAGGTTTCCTGTTGGCAAACTCCAAACCTTGATGGTTCCATCACCACTACCACTAGCTATTTTTTGCCCATCGGAACTAAAAGCTACCGCATAAACCGCGTCTGAATGCCCTTTTAATGTACGCAGCAGTTGTCCCGTTTGCAAATTCCACAACTCAATCGAATTGCCATCGCCACCACTTGCTAAGAGTGTACTATCTGAGCTAATAGCAACTGAATAGAGGTTTTTTGAAGAGCCAGCGAGGGTATTAACTAAAGAAATAGTTTCTAAACGATTCCAAGAAATATTTGCTGTTCGTACCAGTGGCAATAAACTATTTTGTTTTGGGACGTAGTTCATTCCCGCTGTCACAGCTAAAGCAGCCGCAATACCTGTTCCAATTCCTATTAACCAACGAAATTTGTTTGTTGGGTTTGCAATACCAGTGTTATCCTTTGCTACATCTACCTGAGATACAAATAAATCAACATCAGCCAAATTTGTTTGTGCTTCAGATGGCGAATTTTGAGGCGGTAAAGTAACAGTAGCTGGGGGTTGAGTTGGAATTGGAGAAGGTGTTAGCGGATGCCTGGAGACATTATAAGTTTGAGTTGATTGAGAATTGGCCAACTCCAGCGCTTGTAAAACTTCTGTTACTCTCTGGTAGCGTTGACGGTAGTCATAGCGGATCATTTTGTCTAAAACGTTGGCGAACTGCCAGGGTAAGCTCATCTAATTTGGTATAAATTGTACTTGACAATAAATCTGGGGTCTGAGAAGTGAAAAAACAAGCAATGCGAGCGCCGGAAAATCTCCAGGAGTAGGCTGATA
>NZ_JACJOY010000036.1:0-14864 GCF_014695815.1 Trichocoleus sp. FACHB-6 | reverse complement strand
AATTACTGGGGTAAGCTTTACTCATAACGCTCTCTCAGTGCTGTGTACTACATATTCGCAGCTTACACTGAGTGAGCTTTTTTGCTATCTAACCGACTTTTAAAACATCCTCTAAGCTGTGAACGAGTATTTGCCCTGGTGTAGGGACACGGCAGTGCCGTGTCCCTACAGGGGTTTACGAATTATTTAGGATTACTATTAAGTATTTACTTAAGCCTGAATATTATCAAATGGTTTACGGCTGCAATATATTACTAAAAGCGTAAAAAGCACTATACCAGTAACATACTTAATCGCCGATGGAACGACTGGACTTGGCGAGAAAAAACCTTCAATAGTACCAGCAATAATCAACATGGGTACAATGCCAAATAATAACTGAGCCGCCTGCAAACTATAAACTTTCAGTGCATCAGCACGACGATATTTACCGGGAAAAAGAATAGCTCTACCTATCAATAAACCAGCCCCACCAGCTAAAAAAATCGCAGGTAATTCCAGGGAACCGTGAGGAAAAACAAACGCCCAGAAAGGGTAAGCCAAATTATGTTGAGCAACTAAAGCAGCGATCGCGCCAATATGCAGCCCGTTGAATGCCATGAGAAATATCGTATAGGCACCAGCAGTGATACCACCACCAACGGCACCAAATGATACCGAGATGTTGTTAATCATAATGCTGCTGGAAGCTAAAGGTTCAATTCCGACAATCGACCCCATCCACAATTCTTGGCGATCGCGTACCTGTGAAATCAATTTTTCTGGAACAACCAGCGACAAAAACACCGGATCTTGCCAAGCAAACCACCATGCAATCAGCCCCGCCAAGAAAAAAATCACCGTCGCTACCGCCGTGTAACCAAATGTCTCTTGCACCACCGCCGGAAAACCCCAACGCACAAACTCCCGCACCGCTTCCCATTCCTGACGGCGCGAACCTTGATAAATCTGGTTATATGCACGAGATGTTAATTTTTGCAAATCTTGCACTAGGATATTTCCCACGTTGTTTGTCTTTGCTCTAGCCAAATCTGCCGCTACAGAACGATATAAACTGGCTAGATCCCCAATTTCCGATGCTTGCAGAGATGCAATCCCTTTTTTTTCGACTTGTCTCAAAAGGGCATCTAAGCGCTTCCAGTTCGGTTCCCGCCGCGCAATCCAACGTTGAATATTCATGAAATTTCCCAGAATTCTCCCAGACTTGGCCTAAGATAGCGTTAAATTTTGCGCCTCACACAACTGGAGAAATCCTCATGTCTAAGAATCCCAGCTTTAGCCAACCCGCAGGGCCGCTGAGTGTAGGCAATGTCGTTAGCGCTGCTTTGCGGATTTATCGCGATCGCTTCAAGTTATATTATGGTTTGGCGTTCACTGCTTATCTGTGGATATTAGTTCCGATTTATGGTTGGGCGAAATTCTCTGCAATCTCAGCGCTAATCTCGCGTCTTGTTTTCAGCGAATTACTCGAACGTCCGGAAACTGTAAATGATGCCCGCCGTCATGTCAATCCTCGGATGTGGCGTTTCTTCTGGGCAGGAATCTTGGTTAGTTTGATACTTTCTGGAATAGCGCTTGCCGCCAGTATTGGCTTCGGTCTCCTGGTAGTGGTGGTGGGTGCTATCCTTGGACAGAATCCTACGGCAATTATCATTGTGAGTCTGCTGACAGTTATTGCCGTAATTGTCTTTTTGGTTGTATATATCCGGCTTATTTCCCGCTGGTTTATCGTGGAAGTGCCGTTGGCGATTGAGAATAATATGACTGCAAATTCAGCAATTAATCGCAGTTGGCAATTAACTGAGGGATTTGTCGGGCGACTGCAATGGATAGTCTTTGTTTCCTTTTTAATCACTCTGCCTATATCCATTGTTGTCCAAATACTTACGACTATGATTCAATTGCTATTAGGTGCTTTGTTCTCCGCAGATTCTCCCATCTTTGGAGTGCTGTATTTAGTGCTATTTTTAGCGCTCACCATAGCAAGTGGGGCGCTTTTAATACCCTTCTGGCAAGCGGTTAAAGCAGTTATCTACTACGATCTCCGCAGTCGTCGGGAAGGTTTGGGTTTGAATTTGCGCGATAATAATTAGGTGCTTTACCTATTTTCGCAGGCTGACACTATTACCTAATTTAATCTCAAGCTTTGCTGAACTGCTATGCACTTTTTTAATCGAGTTACGCTCCAAACTCCGGAAAGCGTAGAACTGGACTTTACTTTAGCAGGAATTGGCAATCGAGCTTATGCGCTGTTTATCGACTATATTTTCTTAAGCGCAATTCTGCTGGTCTTCCTAATCGTTTGGGCAGTATTTTCTATTCAATTAGTAGCTTTAATTGAAACTATTGCTTTAAATAACAGTAGTTTAAACCTTTGGCTAATAGCAATTCTGTCCTTAATTACCTTCTCAATTTATGTAGGTTATTTTGTTTTTTTTGAAGCCTTCTGGCGGGGACAAACACCTGGTAAGCGCTATGTAAAAATTCGCGTAATTCGTGATGATGGTAGACCGATAAGGCTACAACATTCAACGCTGCGGGCTTTGCTACGACCTGTTGATGACATCTTGTTTCTGGGAGTGTTTTTAATTACACTTACCCGAAAAGAGAAGCGCCTGGGAGATTTGGTGGCGGGAACTATTGTGATTCAAGAAGAACAGCAAGTTACTGCTAAAACTTTCTCAGTTTCCGAGAATGCAGAAGTTTTGGCTAATAAGTTGCAAATGGAAGCGGATTTGTCAAGCTTATTGCCAGAAGATTTTGCTGTAATTCGAGAGTATTTGCAGCGGCGTGAGGCGATGATTCCGGAAGCAAGAACGGAATTGAGCCGAAAACTGGCTAAACAGGTTAAAGAAGTCATTGCTTTGGAAAATGTGCCGCCTGGAGTAAGCGCTAATTTATTTTTGGAGGCTGTATATTTGGCATATCAGCAGCAATCATCAACCTGATAGAAAAATAGTCGGGACGCACATCTGTACATCCCGACTATTTTTCTTTGGTAATGCGGATGAAAGGACTTGAACCTTCACTTCTTGCGAAACTAGAACCTAAATCTAGCGCGTCTGCCAATTCCGCCACATCCGCATGGTGCGATCGCTATCATAGCAAAAACTTTCACCACTGGCACCATTTTTTTGCAAACACGCTAATTTCCGTTCTACCCCACCAGCAACGACTGGGTGCCATCAATCCAGATTTCCGTGCCGCTGATGTGGCTAGAATTATCGGAAGCTAGAAATAATACTAGCTGAGCCACTTGCTCAGAGGTTCCAGATTTACCGTCTGTTAAGGGAATTTGTCCTTCGGGATACTCCACAGGTTCCCGAATCTCGTCTAATTCGCGACGCTCGGTATTTTGGTCTATATTTGTGTCAATTGCCCCTGGACAAATCACATTGACTCGAATCTGGTGTTCCGCCAGTTCCAGCGCCACCATTTTAGTAAAGGCGACCTGCGCTGCTTTGGTGCAGGCGTAGGCTGTCGCACCCGTGTTGCTAAACATCCGCGTGCCGTTGACGGAAGAGGTGACAATCACTGAACCGCCTTGCTTTTTCAAATGAGGAACGGCATATTTGACGGTAAGGAAGGTACCTTTGAGGTTGACATCCATCGTTTTATCCCATTCTTCGGGTGTCAAATCCTCCAGCGATGCCCAGACACCGTTAATTCCTGCATTGGCGAAGACTATATCTAAGCGTCCCCACTGATTTACCAATTGTTCCACAGCTTGTTGCATCTGCTCTGGCTCGGAGATGTCAGCCTTCAAAATCATGGCTTCCCCGCCAGCAGCCTGAATGTCGCTGACAACTGCTTTGAGTTCCTCGTCACTTCTACCTAATGCGCCTATTTTCGCGCCTTCTTTCGCCAGCAGCACCGCCGCAGCTTTGCCAATACCCGAACCAGCACCCGTGATGAGTGCCACTTTTCCTGTAAGTTGCATCGCCCCCTCCTCTGCTTTGATTTAATGGTTTAACAAAAAAGAGGAACATTACATCCGTCTACTGGGGGAAGGATATCTTTGTGCTTCCCAGTATCCGCCTGGGAATGGCTATTTTGTTAGCGAAGCGTTGCTGTGGGTCAGATTATAGTAACACTGCGGAGGCTGAGCCTCCTCTAACGTTCCCAGGCCGCAGCCCAGGAACGGGGTTAGGAGGAGCTTTTTTAAGCTTCGACTTTTACACCTTTCCAGAAGGCGATGTAACCCTCAATGTTCTTAGCTTTGTCTTTTGCCTGGGGATAGTACCAGGCAGCATCTTTATTAACCTGTCCATCGACTTCGATGGTATAATAGCTGGCTTGCCCTTTCCAGGGACAACTTGTATGGGTGTTGCTTTCTTTGAAATATTCCCGGTTGATGGAGTCGGCTGGGAAGTAGTGGTTGTTTTCCACTACTTCGGTGCGATCGCTTTCGGCTAAAATTGCACCATTCCAAACTGCTTTTGGCATAACTTTACTTTGCTTCGTGATCTATTAACATTATGAGGGGAAAAAGCAGAAGCCCTCGCTAACAATGTCTCAGTTTCAATCTCTCGAACACGCGCTAAAGCGATTTTTTGGCTACGATAGCTTTCGCCCCGGACAACGCCAGATAATACAACAAGCGCTCTCTAATCGGGATTTGCTGGTTGTGATGCCTACAGGCGGTGGGAAATCTCTGTGTTTTCAGTTACCAGCACTACTGAAACCAGGATTAACTGTGGTGGTGTCGCCTTTAATTGCGTTGATGCAAGATCAGGTGGAATCCTTGCAGGATAATGGAATTGGTGCGACATTCCTCAATAGTAGTCTGAGTTTGGCGCAAGTGCGATCGCGGGAGCAAGACATCCTCAACTGTCGCGTAAAATTACTTTATGTTGCCCCGGAACGGCTGCTATCGGAGAAATTTCTGCCATTTTTAGATTTAGTACAGCATAAAATTGGCATCAGCGCGATCGCAATTGATGAAGCGCACTGCGTCTCAGAATGGGGACACGACTTTCGCCCCGAATATCGCCAGTTGCAATTGCTACGCTATCGCTACCCAAATGTCCCGTTTTTAGCTCTCACCGCCACTGCTACCGAGCGCGTCCGCCAAGACATCATACAACAGTTGGTGCTGCGGCAACCAAATATTCATATAGCCAGCTTTAATCGCCCAAATCTCTATTACGAAGTTCAGCCAAAACTAAAAACAGCTTATTCGCAACTTCTGCAACAAGTTCGCGCTGCTAAAGGTTCCGGAATTGTCTATTGTCTGAGTCGCAAGCGGGTCGATGAAATTGCTTTTCGGCTACAACAAGATGGCATCAAAGCTTTACCTTATCACGCGGGACTAAGTGATGAAGACCGCACATCTAATCAAAGACGTTTTATTCGGGATGATGTGCAAGTGATGGTGGCGACAATTGCCTTTGGTATGGGCATTAATAAACCTGATGTGCGCTTTGTAATTCATTACGACTTACCGCGCAATTTAGAAAGTTATTATCAAGAAGCAGGAAGGGCAGGACGCGATGGAGAACCTGCTAGTTGTACAATATTTTTCAGCTACGGCGATATTAAAACTATTGAATATATTATCGACCAAAAATCAGATCCCCAAGAGCAAAGAATTGCCCGTCAACAGCTACGACAAGTTATAGATTACACTGAAGGAACAGATTGTCGCCGCACGATTCAACTAAGTTATTTTGGAGAACGTTTTGAAGGGAATTGCGCTAACTGTGATAACTGTCGCTTTCCGAAACCTCTAGAAGATTGGACAATTGAATCCCAAAAGTTTCTCTCTTGCGTAGCGCGTTGTAAAGAAAGATTTGGGATGAATTATATCATTGATGTGCTGCGCGGCTCGAAAAATCAGAAAATTCAGCAGAACGGACATCACGAACTTTCTACCTATGGTATTGGTACAGATAAAAGTGTAGACGATTGGAAGATGCTGGCGCGATCGCTTTTACACCAAGGACTTGTAGATCAAACCAGTGACGGTTATTCTGTCCTCAAGCTTAACGCCCTCAGCTGGGAAGTATTGCGCCGTCAGCGTGAAGTTAAAATTGCGGTTCCCACTGTAGCAGTGATAGAGGAATCACCGCAAAGAGTTGCTGAAGTGGAAATGTTGTATGAAAGACTGCGCCAGCTTCGCAAACAATTAGCAGACGAACAATCTGTCGCGCCCTACGTTGTCTTCTCAGATTCTACATTAAAGTTGATGGCGCGATCGCAACCCCAAACTTCAACAGAATTTTCTAGACTTTCTGGCGTTGGGGAATATAAACTAGCGCAGTACGGGGAACGTTTTGTAAGCGAAATCCAAGCTTATTGTAAAGAGCAAGGAATTACCCCACAAACCCCGGTAGCAACAGCAACAACTCCGTCAAAAAATCAACCCAGTTACACCCAACTCAAAACCTTGGATTTGTATATGCAAGGTTTGAGCGTTGCCGAAATAGCCCAACAACGTGACTTGCGTACAGGCACCATTGTAGATCATTTAGCTGAATTAATTGCCCTGAATCAGCCAATAGATATAAATTCTATGGTTTCCCCAGAACGTCAGCTAGAAATTTTAAAAGCTATTGAAGTTACTGCTACTGAATCTCTCACCAAAATTCGGGAATTCTTAGGGGAAAGCTATAGCTTTGATGAAATTCGACTGGTACGAGGAATGTGGAAACGAAGGAATAAAAGTTTTTAAGGCAAAGGTTCGCCAAGAAAACCTTTACTTACCTCTGTGTTAAAAAAAATCACTTTTTTTTTGCACGCACAGATTCCCATTCTATTAGAATACACTATTAAACTGTAAAAGTAAAGTATAAAATGCTACCAATTTTAAGCCGTATGGCACAATAAAATCTGTCCGTCAAAATTGCTATTTGCTCCCCCCAAAGGAGTATGTTGGAAACACAGCGATTAGCTAGAGGAGAAATTGAGTATGTCGAAAACTCCCACCTTCCATCTCAGCGAGCGAGAGCGTGCTAACCTCAGCCATGTGGTAGATTACAGCTCAGCCCAATCTCTACCCGAAGTCTGGAAAAAAGCGCGATCGCATTTTGGGGATGCCATAGCCCTCCATGACCCCCACTCTCAACCAGAAGTTGTGCTAACTTATACCCAGCTTGCCGACAAAATTCAACAATTTGCCGTTGGATTGCAGGTATTGGGAGTAAAACCAGAATCTTGCGTAGCTTTATTTTCTGACAACAGCCCTCGCTGGTTCATTGCCGACCAAGGTATTATGACAGCGGGTGCCTTTAACGCTGTTCGCAGCGCTCAGGCAGAGCGGCAAGAGTTACTATTTATACTAGAAAATAGCGGCAGCACTGCCTTGGTAGTGGAAGATTTAAAGACGCTCTCAAAACTTTGGGAACACCTCAAAGATTTGCCAGTTCAGTTGGTAATACTACTATCCGACGAAGAACCACTCCAAGACTCCACTGTGAAAGTGTTGAACTTTTCTGGAGTTATGGCAGCTGGTGCAAATCAATCTTTACAAAGTGTCACGCAAACCCTAGAAAGTCTGGCGACATTAATTTATACCTCCGGCACCACGGGCAAGCCGAAAGGTGTGATGCTGAGTCATGGCAACTTGATGCACCAGTTAACCACCTTGGGAGCTGTTTTACAACCGCATAAAGGCGATCGCGCTATCACCATTCTCCCCACTTGGCACAGTTTCGGACGTATTGGCGAATACTTTTTTCTCTCCCAAGGTTGCACCCAGATTTACAGCAACATTCGTCACATCAAGCGAGACTTCAAAGAATATAAACCTCAGTACATGGTTGGCGTTCCTCGGCTGTGGGAATCAATTTATGAAGGTGTCCAAAAGCAGTTCCGCGAACAACCAGCTAACAAACAGAAACTGGTTAACAACCTACTCAATGTAAGTCAGCGTTACATCAAGGCTCGTCGCACCTTCTCAAAGTTACGCTTAGATAACCTATCTCCCTCGCTTCCAGAAAGAATCTTGGCTGGAATACAAGCTTTAGCTTTGTATCCTATCCATGCTCTTGCTGGAAAACTCGTGTATGAAAAAATACGCGAAGCTACAGGAGGAAAAATGAAGTATGTTCTCAGTGGCGGCGGGTCCTTGGCCATGCACTTAGAGAACTTCTTTGAAATTACCGGGCTTCAGGTACTCGTAGGGTATGGCCTTACGGAAACTTCCCCCGTCACCCACGCCCGTCGCCCTTGGCATAATCTACGAGGTTCATCCGGACAACCAATTCCCGGTACAGAAGCTAAGATTGTTGACCCGGAAACTCGTCAGCCGCTTCCTGTCGGTCAACGAGGTTTAGTGTTGTTGCGAGGCCCCCAAGTTATGCGAGGCTATTACAAAAATCCTGAAGCCACTGCTAAGGCAATTGACCCGGAAGGCTGGTTTAATAGCGGCGACTTGGGTTGGCTGACAGTGGCCAATGATGTGGTGCTGACCGGAAGGGCAAAGGATACGATTGTCTTAACTAATGGTGAAAATATCGAACCGCAGCCGATTGAAGATGCTTGTCTGCGAAGCCCTTACATCGACCAGATTACTCTAGTAGGACAAGACGAGCGATCGCTTGGTGCTTTAATTGTCCCCAATGTGGAAGCGTTGGAAAAGTGGGCAGCTTTACAAAATTTACACTTGCGTCTACCAGACCAACCATCCCCAGGCACAGCAGAAATAGACCTCGATAGTAAGATCATTCAGGATTTAATCCGGCAAGAGTTGAATCGAGAGGTGCAAAATCGCCCTGGATATCGCCCAGATGACCGTATTGGCCCGTTTAAGCTAATTTTAGAACCCTTTTCCATTGAAAATGGCATGATGACCCAAACCTTGAAAATTAAGAGACCTGTTGTAATGGAACGCTACCGCGATATGATCGACGGGATGTTTGCCTGATTCAGTTGGAAAGTTGAAAAGTTGGCAAGTTGAAAGTTAATAAGTTAAAAATTGGTTAAGTTTAAACCTGTAACTTTCAACTTTCAACCTTCAAACCTATCCTACGGGAACGCCGTAGGCGGAAAAACTTTCTAACTTTTCTGACTACTCCTTTAATTTTCTCAAGTACAACGGATATGGATGTTTCTCAATCACACCTGCTGCTGAAGCGACCAGTTACTATTAAAGCGGTTGTCACTCCTCGTTGGAAGGAGGAAGCACAGCAGCAACTACAGACGCAAATTAATCAACTTGACTCTCAGCTACAACAGTTGGAGATGCAAGGACAGAGGGCAATATCGGAAATTCAAAAACAGAGTTTGCAACCCCCTGGCCCTCAAGTGATGCAACAAATTGACAATATCCAAATCCAAGTCAATCAAAAGAAAAGTGAATTCCTAGAGCAAAAGAATCAGCTGCTGCAACAGTTGCAACAAGTGCAAATGATAGACCTCAACGACGAGGTTAACCACGGTCAAATTGAAGGCTTCTTTAAAGTTGAACCGGGAGACAACCTGATTCAAAAAATGCAGGTAGAAATTCTTCTGCGGGATGGAATTGTCGAAGAAATTCGCGGGGAAATTTAATAATTTGGGAATTGGGAATTGGGGATTGGGAAAAAGTCTTACCTAGTCCCTAGTCCCCAGCCCCCAGTCCCTAGCCCCCAGTCCCTAGCCCCCAGCCCCCAGTCCCTATTGACAAATTTCGGTTGACCAATCTTGATGACCCCGCCCCACACGACACTTTACCTGGGAACCAACCCAAGCTATCGTCCATTCTTGGGGCTTTTGGGCTGATGGAGAGGTTGGTGCAAATTCTACGCGATACTTAATACCACCAACAGAATCATCTGCAACCCCAGTTTGAGTAATAATTACGACAGCTCGATCTGGTTGCGGATACTCAACCCTAACATCCCGCGAGCCTCCCTCGGATTCAATGTTACCAAAAGCTGCAAGAGCGATCGCTTGCGGGTCACTTCCCTTCAAAGATTTAGCATCTTTGATATTCGTTAGCGGTATAGTTTTATACTTCTCTCTCTCTGCCTCTGCACTAACGGGTATACCTTGGCTCACCTGTGTCGTTGGCGATTGTAACCCAGGCTTAGGAGTGTTATTAATATCTGAACCTATAGCTGGATTTATAGCTGACCGAGGGTATTGTTCACGGATGTAGCTGCAAGCACCCAAACTCAGCGTCATACTTACTAACACCAAAAGGGAAATTCCAAATTTGCCAGACATTAGATATAATAGAAAGTTTCAATTTAGTTCTATATATCCAATTCTAGCCAGCAGCGCCAGCGTCCGGAGCAATCAGCGTTGTAAGGTTGTCAGCAATACAGACATATAGGCCGTGGTAAGGTCTGATAGTAGGAGAGAAGCATCCCAAGCGAAAAATTTGGGATAAAGTCAGAAATTGTTCCTCGAATGCTTCGCCCCTAAGCCATCCGTCAAGATACAATATTCGTCTGGCTTTAATCTTGTTCTTGTAGACTGTCGATTCGGAAGACCACCCCATGATTCACGAAGTTTTCATGCCCGCTCTTAGTTCCACGATGACCGAAGGCAAAATAGTCTCTTGGGTCAAATCTCCAGGCGACAAAGTGGAAAAAGGCGAAACCGTGGTCGTTGTAGAGTCAGACAAAGCCGATATGGATGTGGAATCCTTTTATGAAGGCTACCTGGCTACAATCATCGTACCTGCTGGGGAAGCGGCACCCGTTGGGGCAGCGATCGCCCTGGTCGCAGAAACCGAAGCCGAAATCGAAACAGCCCAACAACAGGCTCCCAGTGCTGGCAGCGCCACCGCCACACCTGCACCAGCCCCCACTCCCCAAGAACAGCCAGCAGCCGCTACCGCAGCCGTAGAAACGCCACCAGCGGCACGCCGCAACGGACGCAGCATCATCTCACCCCGCGCCCGTAAATTAGCAAAAGAGCTGAAAGTTGATTTAAGTAACATCCAAGGCAGCGGCCCCCACGGGCGCATTGTTGCCGAAGATGTAGAAGCAGCAGCGAACAAAGGCAAACAACCTGCTGCCGCAACTGCCACACCAACAATGGCACCTGTTGCACCACAGCCAGCACCAGCATCAGCACCAGCACCATCTGTTAAACCCGCAGCAGCAGCCACTATACCAGCCGTTGCCGTTCCTGGTAGTGTCGTCCCCCTCAACACGCTGCAAAACGCCGTCGTGCGGAACATGGTAGCCAGTCTGCAAGTGCCTACTTTCCGCGTTGGTTACACCATCACCACCGATAACCTAGACAAACTCTACAAGCAAATTAAATCCAAGGGTGTCACCATGACAGCGCTACTCGCCAAAGCAGTAGCCGTAACCTTGCAAAAACATCCCTTGGTGAATGCCAGCTACTCAGAGCAGGGAATCCATTATCATAGTGCGATTAACGTAGCCGTAGCCGTAGCAATGGACGACGGCGGCTTAATTACGCCAGTTCTGCAAAATGCTGACCAGCAGGATATTTACTCTTTGTCCCGTACCTGGAAAGATTTAGTAGAGCGATCGCGCAGCAAGCAGCTGCAACCCGCCGAGTACAGTTCTGGCACCTTTACCCTCTCCAATTTAGGGATGTATGGCGTAGACAAGTTTGATGCCATATTACCTCCAGGGACAGGTGCTATCTTGGCAATTGGCGCGTCCCGTCCCCAAGTCGTCGCCACCGAAGACGGAATGATGGGAGTGCGGCGACAAATGCAGGTAAATCTGACCGCAGATCACCGAATTATCTACGGTGCAGATGCCGCAGCTTTCTTGCAAAGTTTGGCGAAGTTGATTGAAACTAACGTGCAATCTCTGACAATGTAACCACTAAGACAAAATTGGCGGTTTGTAGGGGCATGGCCATGCCCCTACGCAGGAAATTGACGGTTAATAAATCCATGCACCTAAATTTCTAAGGCAAAATCTGCATACATCGCAACACACAGAATAAACAATTGGTTGTTGGCATCATGGAAGCGGGCTGAGACAGTGACGCACAAATCTCCAGAGGGTCGCGGTACATAAAGCTCGCTCGTATAATAAGCGAATTGTGCTTCCAGCAAAAGATAATAATATTCCTTTAGCGAGTGATCGGTGCCTTTAACGGGCGCAGGAAAAATAATTGTCTTTTGTGGTTGCAAGTGCCGCAGGTTGCAGATGCAGTCGCTGACTTGTATGCCTGTTTCGTCCAAAATGTGGATCGATTCCACTGAGGGATAATGACCAATGATTTCGTTCAATTGCCGATCGAAATCCTCTACCTTAGTTGTAGTCAATTCCCTCAAGCAAGCGTCCACAATCGCCAGGCGTTCCTCCTGCTTGGATTTGCGGGCTTTGATTTTAGCCAGCTTATGGCTTTTGAATTTGTTTGCCGTGTCGTTGATAGTCTCTTGGAAGCCGTTGTCCCGTTCGGCATCAATGGCGTGGGGTCTGGCAAAATAATAGCCTTGTAGCAAGTCCGCACCTAATTCTAGGACTGCGATCGCTTCCTCCTGGCATTCTATCCCTTCCGCGATTACCCAACCGCCGATTTTTTCCGACAACATGACCAGCGACTTGAAAATCTGCTGCTTGTGGTATTCGTTGTGAATATTTTGTACTAAACTGCGGTCGATTTTCAAAATGTCCGGCTTGATAAAAGCAATGCGGTCAAGGTTGGAGTGACCGCAACCTATGTCATCCAGCGCTACTAAAAAGCCATGCTGCTTGTAGCTGTCCACCATCCGACTCAACGCTTTGATGTCGTCGATGTGCGACTCCAGAATTTCGATGACGATGTTGTGCGGATTTAGATTTAAGTGTTCTACCACATCCAGCAGTTCGCCGCAGCCCTTTAAGTCACTAACCACCGTAGAAGGGTGAAAATTCAAAAACAAAATCAGCTTTGGGTTAGCAGCATGGAGACGCAGGAAGCTTTCCGCAGCCGTTTTGCTGCACAGCTTGTCTAAATCTAGGATGGTGTCCAAGACAGCAGCCAAGCCGAAAAGAGTGTCTGGAGAAATAAGCGAACCGCCCTCCCCAATGCCTCGCGCTAACGCTTCCAGTCCAATAACATCTCTTCTACGGATTGAAACGATTGGCTGGAAATGAGGTTGCAGGCGCTTGTTTTGAATAATGTCGCGGATGCAACAGGGGGGGGGATTATCAGAATCGACATTGGCAACTTGCATGGGTGAAAATTTACTAGCAATTTCTAGCAGACATCAAGTTGAAACCGCAGGAATGCAGTTACTGTCTCTAGCAATTCTTGATTGGGTGTAATACATCTGTAGGGACATGGCATTGCCATGTCCCTACCAAGCTGGTCCGAACGTCAGAACTGCCATATATTCCACTGAAAAACGCTATACAGGGCAATATGGTTTACTTAATGTGTGGGATATTCAAGTCCAATGAACCCTGGCAATTGCTGCTTTCCTACTTCTTTTATATTACAGGGCAATCTTTGAAAGAACTGTATCATCCTTATAGCTTTACCTCATCGACACTTAGGGAATATATTTGGTAAATATAGGATGTTATTTTAAAAACAATAATTCTTTTGTTAAAATTTTTGTTTGGTGTTTCCTACCAGAATTAGCCGACCGGTGTCACCTCTCAATTATGCAACGCCCGTTTTTCGGTGTTTTCTCGGTTGTTGTTTTAAACCTTGATCAGCCAAGCTCTTAATCGAAGACTATTATCAGGTTTGATTCAAATGCTAAGAATTTTTCGTTGGACGTTTGCCCTATCAGGCTTTTTGATTACACTGACAACTAAGGCTGCTTTTAGTCTTCCAGCATCGCAAGTACAGTCTCATGTTGACACACCATTTTGTTATATGCAAACAGCAAATGGTCAAATGGTAAATTTAGAAACTTTGTGCGGTAAATCAGGAACCAAACCACCAGCTAACAATACTCCCGTTTCATCTACCTTTCCACCTATACCTTCAAATCTCTCTAATTTGTCAATTCCGCCTTCAGGTCTTGCTAAGAAGTTAAAAACGTAGGTTTGGTTGAACGCGAGTGAAACTCAATAGATATAGGGTGTAATGTTGGGTTTCGTTCCTCAACCCTACTAGGCGATGCGATCGCACTCATTTAGGATTGCTATAGCAGCACAAACGAGATAATATCATGGACACCAATTTGTTGATGCAAGAGAGCAGACAGGCTATCAAAAATAGTGATCAGTCCAAGTTAGAAAGCCTACTTGCTTCTGAGCCATCCCAAATTAATGCAACAACTGTATTTGGGAATTGGCTACATTTTGCCGTTTCTTTTAATGCCCGTATGGAGATTATAAAGTATCTTATTGAAAAGGGAGTAGATATTAATCAAAAAGCAGGAATTTTGAAAGGAAATGCCTTGAATATTGCTGCCGCAGAAAGGCGAATAGATGTCATTAATTATTTGTTAGAAAAGGGGGCAGAGATAGATATATCTGAGCCAGAAAGAAATCCCTTGTTTAGTGCAATTTACAGCGGTAGCATAGACATCGTAGAGGTTCTGATCACGCATCAAGTTAATTTTAAGATAAAGTACACAGGAGAGCGTATGAAAAATATGGATGCATTAGCATATGCAAAAGAGAGAGGGCAAATAGAAATAGCAGAGATGCTTTCCCTGTTATCTGAATAACTATAGAAAATATTATTAAATTTATTGACAGCAGCACTTCAAACTCATTCAGAAGCAGACAATCTAATAGATGAACTAACTGTAGATACTATCAGTACCGATACTGCCATCAGGCATGATGGTTTCATAAAACACAACATTCTCAATCCTAACTTCATTGAATCTTCTAGCTCCCCTTAAATCAGTGCGATCGCATCGCCTCGTAGGTTGGGTTGAGGTACGAAACCCAACATCACATTTTCAACTAAAAACAATTCAAAGCCATGCAATACCGTAGAGCAAAAATAGAAGGAGGCACCTACTTTTTTACCTTAGTAACTCATAATAGAAG
>NZ_JACJOY010000035.1:0-1960 GCF_014695815.1 Trichocoleus sp. FACHB-6 | reverse complement strand
TGTTAGTCAACTGTTCCAGCATCCGCCTTTCTTCTGGTGTCAGCTTGATAATGTATTTCTTGCTCATTGGATAGCTTAAAAATTTTTGGTGAGCGCTTTTCCTTGCCTTTTCTTTAGATTATCCGTATTTACTACCCCTCAAACTATCCTTGACAGCCTAGTAGGGCATCTAAATCTAATGCTCGTGGAGTTGTTGGCAATACAAGCAGGTCGCATCCATCAGCTAATTCTTCAAAGTCTTTTGGAGATGGACGGGCTTGGGTGTCGATAACAATGTGGGTATAGTCTTTGATATATTTTGGTGCCGCTGTTTCCGAGACGACTTTGAAGGAAAGTTTGTCAGGTCGTGCCCAGGTTAGCGCGGAGCGATTTTTGTCTGCATCAATGAGTGGAGTAGGTGCTTTCTTTTGGAGGTAAGCTGCCAGATGAATAGCAGTAGTGGTTTTTGAGCAACCACCCTTTAGGGATGCGATCGCAATAATCATGGTGTTTTCAGAAGTGCTTCTACAAGCCTAGCTGAAAGTATGTCTCACTGAAATAGCGGTATTTTGCGTATGCAAAATTATAAAACGGTATTTATTTAGATTCATGCGACGCCTGTAATATGTGGCTTTCGAGATGCCGAGGGAGTGACAAATTTCTTCAATTGTTTCGGGGCTGTCGTCACCCAGCTTGATCGCGGTGAGAATCTTCTTGTCAGAATGTTTCTCTTTCCTGCCACCCTTCCTGCCTCTAGCTCTGGCAGCTGCTAATCCTGCATTGGTTCTTTCTCGGATAATCTGCCGCTCAAATTCCGCAATCGCGCCAAAGATGCTAAACACCAACTTGCCACCGCTGGTTGTGGTGTCAATTGCTTCGGTCAAGCTGACAAACCCAATCCCTCTGTTGCTAAAGTCTTCAACCAGTGTCAGCAAATGTTTGAGAGATCGCCCAAGTCGATCCAGTCGCCACACAACCAAAGTATCGCCCTTACGGAGCTGGTCGAGACACTGATCCAATCCAGACCTAGATTCCTTAGCACTGGAAACAGTATTGCTAAAAATCTTTTCGCACCCAGCTTTTTTAAGAGCGTCTTTTTGTAAATTCAACGTTTGGTCGTTGGATGAAACTCGGCAATATCCAATTTTTATTAAAAATGTTTCATAACTAATTTTATTAATTATTTTATGAGACATAGATAAAAAGACGGGTTATGAGACACGGTGCAGGTACATTTGAGGCGTGTTGTGCCAGCTCAAAAAATATGCCTCATAAACGGTCGTTTGTGAGAAGATAATTTATTTATTCCCGAACTCACTCCTATAGGAAGAAACTCTATCTATACCCTTTCTTGCTAGGGTATGGATATTGTGTAATTAAGGAGTTAAAGAATCTTTAGATGGCTTCCGAAGATATTGAGCTTGACAAGCATTCTGCCGCTAATGTTGTCTACAGATTCCTTGGAGGGGCTGCACTTGGTACTTTTATGGTATTCATCCCTTACTTGTTCTCGTCTATAGAATTGAACTTGCTTAACATAGGAATTGCAATATTACTGGTTGTATCCTGTGGGTTACTATCAACTCTGTTCGGCAACAAATTCATTGAAGCTTTGATACGGTCGTTAGAGTCCTCTAGCCTTTATTAGTTTTGGGTAATGGAGAGGGGTGATACCAATTTCCTAAATATCTGCTACAGATAAAGCATCCAAAATGAATTTCCATCCAGTTAAAGAAGCGACTATTTCCTTACTTAACTTTCCCAGACTTTTCTCTACCGCTTCTCTCAATTCTTCTAGATTGTCAAAAGTCTGCCATTTTAATTGCTCTTTAATATACTTCCATAACCTTTCTATGGGATTTACTTCTGGGCTATATGCAGGTTGAAACAGTAAAATGACATTCTCCGGTATATTTAAGTTTAAGGAACTGTGAAACCCTCCATTATCTAGCTGAATAATATGTAAATCTTTTGGATATTT
>NZ_JACJOY010000034.1:0-9877 GCF_014695815.1 Trichocoleus sp. FACHB-6 | reverse complement strand
ACACCTGGGCTGATGTAATCAACCGCGCCAACCTGGGTATGGAAGTAATGCACGAGCGTAACGCTCACAACTTCCCTCTCGACTTGGCAGCAGGTGAGTCCACCCCAGTTGCTCTGGTTGCTCCTAGCATCAATGGTTAATCGCTAGTTTTTCTAGCTAAATAAAAACGCTCTCCCTAATGGGAGAGCGTTTTTTGTTTTAGGAGACAGAGGAAGCAAAGGAAGCGATCGCTCCAAAACCTGATTTGGACTATCATTCACTATCGGCTGTCCCGTCCATATCATTAGAAGAGCTAGATTGGTCGAGAAAGCGATCGCGGGCAATGTCTAAAGATTATGAAGCCAGGAAATCAAAAGCGCATTTTTGCCTGTATTGCAGTCTTATTTAGCTTTTTATTGGCAAGTATCTGTGTTGCCCAAAATCCAAAACCAGCCGTAGCCAGTCCAGTCGCCTCACCTACTGCAAATTCTTCTCCCGCACCAAAGCATACTGCTACAAACAATACAGCCGCCTCACCCACGCAAACGTCCGCGCCTTCATCCTCATCGAAGCTGGGTGCTTCAAAAACAACGAACTCCTCTCAATCCAAAACACCCAATTGGAACTTCTGGGAAGCAACTGCTGGTAATTGGGTTGCAATTCTTGGTGTGCTATTAGCGGCGACTATAGCTGGGCTTATAGCTATTTACGCTCCGCGAGCTTTGGAGCGGTATAAGCTGCGGTTACAGGCAGAACACAAAAAGAAAGAAGAAGAACAACAAGCAACTGCAAAGGTAGCAGCAGAGGCAAAGGGCGTTAAAGCCTACCGCGAAAAACTGAAGCACGAACTCTGTCATCTGAGTATTTCCGATTTGCCCAACGTGCCGTCTTCTCTAAACTTGGAGAGCATCTATGTGCAATTGCAAGTGCGGGAAGAAGAAACCCTGCGCTATGCCAAAGACGAAGAAATGGCAGCACTGGCTGCGGAAGAACCCAGCGAACAGCTGCGGCGCTCCCAGGTACATATAGCAAAACTGGCAGAAGTTGCCCTCTCACCAGAAGATGCCTTAGTAAAATTCCGACGTATGGTAGTGCTGGGCGATCCGGGGGCTGGCAAAACTACAATGGAGCGGTATTTAGCGCTCCAAATGGCTAAACAGGCTGAACCAAAATTGCCCTACTTGCCTGTTTATGTGGAACTTGGAAAATTTGTAGATAGCAAGAAAAATGATTTGCTCGATTTCATAGCCGATGAGTGGGAGAAGCGCTACGGCTTTACCAAAGCTCGCCCCTACCTAGAGCAACATCTGAACGATGGCACCGCGTTGTTGTTAGATGGACTCGACGAAGTGCTGGGTGGTGGGACTCAGGAAGAGGCTCAAGCCGCTTACAGGCGGGTGGCTGATGAAATTAATCGACTAGCGACGCTGTTTTCTGCTGCTCCCATTGCGGTAACTTGTCGAAAAGCTGGCTGGCGCGGAGGATTGAGAGGATTTCAGACGCTGGAAGTGCTGGATTTCAGTTGGGAGCAGATTAAGGAGTTTATTAAACTATGGTTTAAATCAGACTCCGATAAGGCTGAAGGACTACGGCAAGCACTGGAAAAGAATTTGCGAATGCAGATGCTGGCAGCGAACCCGCTGATCCTGTCTCTGATTGCCATTGTTTACCAGCAAGATTTGAAATTGCCGGAGCATCGCGCTGAGTTATACAAACGCTGCCTAACAGTGTTACTGAAAGAGTGGGATTCCCATCGCGACATCAAGCGATTCAACCAGTTTAGTACAGATGGCAAACGCAATCTTTTGAAGGAGGTGGCTTGGCATTTCCACAAGTCAGGAAAACGCTACTTCCCCGAAGATGAGTTGCTGGAGTTGATTGCCGATTTCTTGCCGACGATAGGTATCCAGCCTGAAGACAATAAAGCCATCTTGGAGGAAATTGCTGCTCAGTATGGGCTGCTGAAGGTGCAAGCGCATGGGTGGTATGGGTTTGTGCATTTGACATTTCAAGAATATTTTGCAGCCCTAGCAGTTAAGGACAAAGGCACAGCTGCGTTGTCAGAGCTTGTGGGTCATCGCCACGATCCTTGGTGGGAAGAAGTCATCCTGCTGCTGTCTGGGATGATGAACGATGCCACACCATTCCTACTGGGCATCTTGGGACATTCGACAAGTCTAGGCTCGTTGCCAGAGAGGAAATTGGCGGCAAACAATGACCTTTTCCACAACGATCTGCTCTTGGCAGCAAGGTGTCTGGCATACACCCGCCGAATTACGATGGTGGGTTTGAAACAGTGCATCATTGCCGAGGTCAAAAATCTGCTGCTGACCTCGCCCTACCCGCTCGACTGGAAGCGGTCAGCTAGAGTCTTAGTGGAAATTAGTGACAAAGCCCTGATTTATAACTTGCTGGCAATGCTGGCAGATAACACCGTTGAGTCAGAAAAACGAGAAAACATTGCTTCAGCCTTTGGGGAACTTGGCGATCAAAGCGTGGCTCAACGCTTGCTGGAACTTTTGGAGAAGGATACAGAACTAGATGAGCTTGTGCGCCAGAGCATCGTCAATGCGTTAGGTGAGATGAAAGCAACCTTTGCCGTTCCCAGTCTGCTATACCTACTAAAAACCACTGAAGACGAGGACAGTAACACTCAAGAACGGATTTTTCAAGCTTTAGGCGAGATAGGCGATAAATCTGTGTTTCCCGATCTAATGGAGATGCTTAATGACGAGAATTACATACACGGAGGTTGTATCTTTCAGGCATTAGTGGAATTGTGTGACAAGTCTTTTGTCGCTCCTTTGCTGCTACAGATGCTCTTGGATAAAACCATACACCGACATTCAAAGCCATCCATTGCTTTAGCCTTGAGGGAGCTAAAAGATGTATCGTTAGCTAGTTCCATGTTGGAACGGCTTCAGGATGAAACGATTGAGTGGCAAATCAGGTGGCTGTTGACAGAATCTCTTGAAGGTCTCCAAGAAAGTGCAAGCGTCTCGTTAATGGAAATGCTGGAAAACCCAGACCTTGACAAACAAGTCAGGGTGGGAATAGCCGCCACACTTGGAAGTTGGGGAGTAAGAACAGGTATACCGTATCTATGTGAAGCAATCGCAGACCACACTGTACCACTCCACTGGGAACTTTCCTGGGATCAAGGAAGTATCATCTGGTTCGACTATTTGTGGAGCCGGGTGACTCGCGTTCTTAAGAGCTTGGATAATGACTTACTAATTTCGACGGTGGTAGAAACATTTAAGCAGAAGATTACAGATGGGAAAGACGAGGAAGGCAAGGAAGGGAAGGACGCATGGGACATCATCGTTGCTGCCTCGGCGTGTAAGCCAGCGACGATCTCTCGGCAACTGTTAGAGATGTTACATCGACAGGAGTGGCAGTCATCTCAAAGTAATCTTCTAAGCAGTCTTTCAGCACTTACTACCAAAGCGTTGGTGCCTGAGTTACTAGGTTTACTGGCAGCGCGCGAAATGTACAATGTCTCTAAGCCAATATGGGCTTTGATGGTTAACGCAATTGGCGAAGTTGCGGATGACTGTTTCACACTCAGAGCCTTGCTGAACATTGGATCGTCACTAAACAGCGAAGAGGAAGAGTATTTAGCAGAGCCAATCTACTCAGCACTCTATTCAGTCAGCGGACGAGCTGGAGTGCGTGTGAGTGCTGATGGGCAGATAGAGGAATTAAAAAATTAAGCGTGGTAAAAGCGATCGCATACTTCCCCTCTTACCTCTGCGTTCTTTGGGTCTTCGCGGTTCGTTTAAATAACAACAGTTGCAGTGAGAAGCGCGATCGCTCCCCACCTGAATAGCGATCGCTGTTAAAATCAAAATTTCTAGCCGACTCTGCAAGTATTATGGGCAACACTTTTGGTCATCTATTTCGGATTACCACCTTTGGCGAATCCCACGGCGGCGGTGTCGGGGTTGTTGTTGATGGGTGTCCACCGCAACTGGAAATTTCTGCTGAAGAAATCCAAGTAGAATTAGATCGGCGGCGACCGGGACAAAGTAAGATCGTCACACCTCGTAAAGAAGCTGACACCTGCGAAATTCTCTCTGGCGTGTTTGAAGGGAAAACGCTGGGAACGCCGATTGCGATGTTGGTGAGAAACAAGGACACTCGTTCCCAGGATTATGATGAGATGGCGCAAACCTATCGCCCCTCTCATGCCGATGCTACCTACGATGCTAAATATGGAATTCGCAACTGGCAGGGTGGCGGCAGATCCTCGGCCCGTGAGACAATTGGAAGAGTAGCCGCAGGCGCGATCGCTAAAAAAATCCTTAAAACAGTCGCCGGAGTCGAAATTATCGGTTACGTTAAGCGCATCAAAGACTTAGAAGGTGTCATCGATCCCAACAACGTTACCCTAGAACAAGTAGAAAGTAACATTGTCCGCTGTCCTGATGCAGAATGTGCCGAACGAATGATCGAAAAAATTGAGCAGGTCGGGCGTGTTGGCGACTCCATCGGCGGTGTTGTTGAATGTGTTGCGCGTCATCTACCCAAAGGGCTAGGTTCTCCAGTATTTGATAAACTAGAAGCAGACCTGGCTAAGGGTGTCATGTCCTTACCCGCAAGTAAAGGATTTGAAATAGGATCAGGTTTTGCCGGGACATTGCTGACTGGCAGCGAACATAATGATGAATTCTCTATCGCCGAAGACGGGGAAATTCGTACTAGTACGAATCGCTCTGGCGGAATCCAGGGGGGCATCTCTAACGGAGAGAATATCATTCTCCGCGTGGCGTTCAAACCAACAGCGACGATTCGCAAAGAACAGCGCACCGTGACCCGCGATCGCGTTGAGACTATACTAGCAGCTAAGGGGCGGCACGATCCTTGCGTTTTGCCCAGAGCGGTGCCTATGGTTGAAGCAATGGTCGCTTTAGTGCTGTGCGATCATCTGCTGCGCCATCAGGGTCAGTGCGGTACTTTAAAGCCTTGAGAGTGAAATGGAAATCAGCCCTTCTTCAGAGTTTGTGGTTCAGTTTTGGGGTGTGCGAGGCAGTATCCCCTCCCCTGGAAAAGATACAGTTCGCTACGGTGGTAATACCTCCTGCGTGGAAATGCGCGTTGGCGGGAAACGCTTGATTTTTGATGGCGGCACCGGATTAAGAATGCTTTCCAAAGATTTGCTCAAAGCTAAGTCGGTGGAAGCTTATATGTTTTTTACACATTACCACTGGGATCATATTCAAGGAGTGCCGTTTTTTGCTCCCGCCTATCTTGAAGGCAATTGCTTCCACATTCACGGGGCAGTCCCACCGGATGCAGACTCAATGAAACAGCATTTCTGCGATCGCGTGCTACACTCAAATTCCCCAGTCCCGCTCCAAGAGTTAGCGGCTGACCTGAAGTTCTACGAATTGGTCTGTGGTGATACTTTCAAGGTGGATGATATCACGATTGAGACTGCCCCGCTCAATCATCCCAACGGGGCGATGGGATATCGAGTGACGTGGCAGGGACACACAGTTTTCTACTGCACGGATACGGAACATTTGCCGGATCGCCCAGATGAAAATGTGCTGCACCTAGCCCGTGAAGCCGATGTCTTGATTTACGATGCGATGTACACCGACGAGGAATATCACAACCCCAAATCTCCGAAAGTCGGCTGGGGACACTCCACTTGGCAAGAAGGAGTGAAAGTAGCCGAGGCTGCTGGTGTCAAGCGTCTCGCTATCTTTCACCATGAACCAAACCATAGCGATGACTTTCTAGATCAGATTGAAACGCAAGTCCAAGAAGTCTCTCCAGGTGGGTTTCTGGCGCGTGAAGGGATGATTGTGCAAGTAAATTAAAGAGTTATGAATTAGGAGGCGAGGAGTTATGAGTTAATAATTCCTCGCCTCCTAAGTTTTTAGCGCGATCGCTCCCAACTTAAAATTTCGACTTAGGATGAAAATTGACTTCTAAGTTCGTAGGAGGTAATCTATGCGATTACAGTATAAAATCTTGGGAGCAATTCTCACCATCGGGACATTGGCAATGCCCGCCTGGTCGCAAACTGATGCCCAAGTAGGGGCCTTAGTAGAAGCACTACGCAAGGCAGCACCCCAAACCGGAAAAGTAGACGATGGACTCTACAGCGATTGGCAAATTAAACCAGCCAACATCCCCCGCTGGTCGAAACAATGTATCGGGCGATCGCTCTCCACCGCAGAATTTGAAGCCAGCCCCTCGACAGCACGGACAATCCTCGTGTGCGTTATGCGGGATATCTTCCGAGAACAGTATCGCGCCAGTGGCAACAATGAATCTCTAGCAGTGCGACGCGCCGCCGCTTGGTGGATGACTGGCGACCCCAACCGTCACAACAGCAAAGACATCGCCCCTTATATCCAGAAAGTTTCGGGTTTCTACCAGCAGCAGCGCTCCAATCCATCGTCTGTGCCGCCTGCTTCTACCCCCTCTAAACCCCAAGCCCAACAATCTCCCTCACCCAGGCCTACACCTTCACCCAGTCCTACACCTTCACCAAGTCCCACACCCGCACCAAGTCCCACACCTTCACCATCCCCAACCCCCACACCCGCACCAAGTCCCACACCTTCACCATCCCCAACCCCAAGTCCCACACCCTCACCTACCTCTAGCCAGCCACCAGCGAAACCCCCAGTCCCGGCTGCTACTGCCCAACCTGCCCAGGTAACGGACATTCAGATAGGGGCGCTGGTGGAAGCGCTACGACGGGCAGCGCCACAAACCGCAACTCCTGACGATGGACTCTTCAGCGAGTGGCAAATTAAGCCAGACAACATCACCCGCTGGTCGAAACAATGTATCAACCGGGAACTGACACCAACGCAATTTGAAGCCAGCCCAGTCACAGCACGGGGCATCCTAGTGTGTGTAATGCGCTATGTGTTGCAAGACGAATATAAGGTTAGTGGCAACAATGAGGCTGTAGCTGTGCAACGCGCTGCTGCTTGGTGGATGACTGGCGACCCGACCCGCTACAGTAGCAGCCCCACCGCCCCTTATACGGAACAAGTTCTGGGCTTCTATCAGCAGTTGCGCTCAAATCCATCTGCTACAGCGCCTACTTCTACTCCGTCAGCCGCAAAACCAACCGTTGATTTCAAATTACTTCCGCATCGCTAAAGGAATGAAAAAGTAAAAAGTAAAAATTGCAGAATTGCTCATTTTTACTTTTTACTTTTTAAAACTACAGCGTTTAAAATATCATTAAACTTTGATACTACTTAATTGCCATTTCCAGGTAGGAAGTAACGCAACCGCCATTGTCCTTTTGTACGCACAAAACTGACGCGGTAATCTGTTTCTTGATCGTAGACATAGCGATTGAGAATCCAGCCTTGCTGTCCATTTTGCAGCTTCACTGGTGTCCAACCATCGACAACCTTTTCTTTAATTGCCTTTTGCCTACGCTCAGGCAAACTGTTAAAGGTGTTGCCGTCAAATGCTACAAATTCGTGAGAAACTACCCCAACAATTTTACCACCCGCTCCCGGCTCAGAACGAACATTAACGTCTTGTCCTAATATTGCTAGTTGCCCAACATTGGGTTTATTTGGCCTAATAGACTCCAACGCTTTTTTGACATCTGGACAAATCCAAACATCAGAACCAGGTTCTTTGTTAGCAACTTTAGCCTGATTGTCGATGGCACAATCTAAGCCGACTGCCTTATCCATGTACGCCCAAAACTCAGAGTTCTTGTCGTCAATATTGTAAGAATCTAAAGTTAGCGTACCGCCATAATTCCATTCAGTTTCTGGTGTTACAAGGGAGCGAATAAAGCTAGCATCCCGCCGATTAACGGCATCTACAAGACGCAGGCGAAATTGGAAAAATGTACTTTTGTCAGGTTGATTATTTTTAATTACAGTTGGTTCTGTGGTTGGTAGATTTGGTTCTGTAGTTGGCGGTGTAGACGGTGAGGGAGATACGACTGTAGTTGGCGGCGTAGGATTCTCGGTTGTCGGTGTTGGGGAAGGTAGAATGTCGGCTGTAGGTAGAGGTGAGTGGCTGTTGCGATAGCCAATTGTTGCTAAAGTAGAACCAGCGATCGCGCCCATTGCGATCGCGCATATTATTATAATGTTATAAAACTTCATTGTTACCCTCCTGTTACTTATCCCAAGTTCCTAAAATTCAACCTCTCTGATACTGCGGAATGTGAGTTAGTCTTTTTTTCGCATAACAAAACCTCACCATTTATTTTTAGTCTGGTAAATTATTTCTAATATTTATTCAAGTTCTCAGGAGAATCTAGCTTACAAAATTAAGCGCCATTTTTTATTTCACGCGATTCATAGCTCTTTTACGGCAGTAAAACTATTTTATTGATGGACAATCCAAACAATAAGCTTAGCTTTTAGATTTGACGATGAATTACTACATTCAAACCAAATTAAACTAGGATTGTTTTAACTTTTATAAGAATTTAGACGTTGCTCTCAGATGCAGGTTCCCAATGATGGAGTTGACAACATTAGAGTAGCAGCCAAGAAAAATTACTTAAGATGATGTAGCAAAATAAAGAATAAGGTTTAAGTATATAAACTGGCTACTGGTAGGGTGGGCAATGCCCACTCTACTTGCTAGATGGTTAAATTAACCCATGAGAATCACGGTATCAATAACGTGAATGACACCGTTATCAGCTTCAATATCTGCTGCTAGAACTGTGGCATTTTTTACCTCAAAACCATCAGAGCAATCAATCCTGATGGGTGAACCTTCAACTGAGGTGACAGAATTAAGTTTTGCTAAATCAGCCTTCATTAACTTGCCGGGAACGACATGATAGGTGAGAATCCTGGTTAACTGGGGAATATTTTGTACTAGGGTTTGTATAGTTCCCGGTGGTAGCTTAGCAAAAGCATCGTCATTGGGTGCAAAGACAGTGAAAGGGCCAGGGCTTTTCAGGGTGTCTACCAACCCGGCAGCTTGGACAGCCGTTACTAGGGTTTTGAAAGAATCGGCGCTAACTGCAATATCAACAATGTCAGCCATGTGTTTCAACTCATCAGTCGTAAAAACTCTAGTAACAGTTTAGGGTGGAGAATGCCCATCCTGACTTGAAAAAGTGTTGAGTGCTGATTTGGAGAGTTATTGAGAGGTGAGAAGAGGAATAGCGATCGCGTCTTTCTGGTAAATCTTAAAGCAGCTTAACGTGGGCGCAAAGACTATCCTGAATCTGGGGAGACAGGTAAATCAAGGCTACCATGCATCTCCTGGGAAGATTTTAGCTGCTGCATCAGGTTCCCCATCATGCTTGCAACAACCCAGATTACTTCCAGCAGGCGACTCCAGAGGATTAGTATAAAAGCGATCGCTTGACCGTCCGCAGCCCTTATCTAAAATCATCGGAGTCCCAGAAATTCCTACCTCCCAAAATCTAAAATTCAAAATCCTATCCTCAAGCCTCGTACAATTAACATATTGTTTGCTTTGATTCAGGAACTGATTCTATGCCCCAGGCCGTGGGAACGATTGAAACATTGGGTTTTCCGGCTGTACTAGCAGCCGCAGACGCAATGGTTAAAGCTGGCTCAGTCACGCTAGTTTATTATGGACTCGCGGAAAAAGGTAACTTTATAGTTTCCATCCGAGGAAGAATATCCGAGGTAAATATCGCCGTTGCAGCTGGAATTCAAGCAGCCGAAAAAGTCTACGGCGGCGAAGTTATCACCCACTACATCATTCCCAATCCGACTGAAAACATTGAAACTGTTATGCCCATCAACTTTTCGTCGAAAGTTGAACAGTTCCGTATGTTGTAGTTATATAGAACCCATTTGACATCTTTTACTATCTTGAAGTACAGTTACCGCAAAAGCCGTATCCAGCAGTCATGCCGTACTCTAGCAGCCTAACAGACGAAGAGTGGGAAATCCTT